>JBBQCK010000035.1:0-10206 GCA_038318605.1 Tepidisphaerales bacterium
ATGTCAATGAGTGATCCTGCCACCGAAAATTCCTCGCGCGCTGCGGGCAGTGAGCTTGCCGGCGACGCGCTTCTACGCTCCGACCGCAGCAAGCTGGCGCAGGGCATTTTCGGCGCCGCCCGCCTGCACATCGTTCTCGCCGCGATGGCGTTCATGCTCGTATTGCCGTTCGCCTGGATGCTGCTGACCAGCTTGAAGACCCTGGACGAAGTCGGCGCCGACAACAAAAGCTGGCTGCCCCGCTCGGCCCAGTGGCACAACTACAAGGATGTTTTTCGCACACCTTCCGAAACCGACCCAAAGGCACAGGGCATCCCATTCGCCCGCTTCTACTGGAACAGCATCTACATCGCCGCGTGGGTGACCTTTTTGCAGGTGCTCACCAGCTCGATGGCGGCCTTCAGCTTTTCGCGCCTCAAATGGGTTGGCCGCGACAAGGTCTTCCTCGCTTACCTCAGCACGATGATGTTGCCGGGCCTGGTGATGATGATTCCCAATTATCAGATCATGATCTCCCTGGGCCTGGTGGACACTTTCACCGGTTTGATCCTGCCGGCCGCATTCAGTGCGTTCGGAACATTTCTACTCCGCCAGTTCATGCTCAGCATCCCCTCGAGCATCGACGAAGCCGCGGAAATTGACGGCGCCAGCAAGTGGCGGCTCTTCTGGGACATCATCCTCCCCCTCAGCCGCCCCGGCCTGATCGCGCTCACCATCTTCACCTTCATGGGCAATTACAACAGCTTTTTCTGGCCACTGGTCATGCTCCGCTCGCAAAGCCGATACACGCTGCCCATCGGCCTGATGTTCTTCGAATCGACGCAGGGCAAGACCACCCACCTTCTGATGGCGGCCGTAACCATGAGTGTCATCCCGCCCATCCTTCTGTTCGTCTTTCTGCAGAAATATCTGGTAAAGGGAATACAACTTGGCGCGGTCAAGGGCTAAGCCGCGCGCGGGCGAAAGGTGAAGACGTGAAACGCGAAGTAGTCAGGTCAATTCTGGCAACTGGCAGCGAATTTTCAGGCTGCCGCCTGCTTCCTACTGCGTCGGCTTCGACGCTGTCCAACCATCCACTGTGACCTCCTCGCCCGCGCCGCACCGAAATCGAAGTGGCTCGGCCGGGCCGGCCGCGTTTGCGGTTTTGGCATTTATATAAGCGGCCGTGTCGGAGACATTGGTCAATATATTGTTGCTGATGGCGGCCGCGGCGCTCTGTGGGTTGCGAAGCAGCGGGCGAGCCTGATCGCGGCATTCGATGATGTTGTCGTGGATGGCGATGGTCTTGAAGTCTGATTTGGGGTTGAAGCCAAACAGTCCATCCTTTCGCGGGGTGGCCGTCGTGCGGGCGATGATGTGATTGTGATGAATATCGAGATTGTTGAATGGTTCCTTGATCCAGATCACGCCCCGGCCGGGGTTGCTGACCAAGTTGTCATGAAAGCTCGCCGGGCCTTTGGCCGGAGCGTCTCCGAAGGCGGAGATCAAATTTCCGCCATCCTTGCGCACGTCGAAGTCGAAAAGATTCTGACTGATCTCGACGCCGTTGCGCACGAACTCAATGGCGTAACTCACGGTGATCCAGTTGTGGTGGATGTAAAACGTCCGGCCGCTTTTGGGGACGGGTCCTCCCGCATGTTTTGGGATCGAAATCGTGCCGGCAAGAACGTTGTGATCGATCTCAACGTCCTCGTCATTTTCAAAGGGAAACTCGATGGCAAAATTCACGTTGATTGTGTTGTGATGAATGCGACATCGCTTTGCCTGCCGGGCTTTGATGCCAAAGCAGCTTCGCTCTTTTTTCCCCTGCACCGCCTGCGATCGCAAAAAACGGTTGTCGTGAATTTCGGTGTCGCTCATCCATGTTGAAAAGATCGCCCCGCCGGTGATGCCCCCATCGACGCCCGGCACGCCGCCGCGCTTCCATCGCCCGGCCGCGTCGATGAACTCACAATCGTGAATGTTTCCGCCTGAAAGCGAAAATGTGCGGATGCCAGCCCACAGAAAATTGTCGATGCGAAGATGATGCAGGTGCAGATCGCGATTGCCCTGCGCAAAGATCGCCCCATGAAGCTGCGGGCCGCGAAGCGTGAGATTCGCAACGGTGATTCCCGTACCTTTGTCGGGAAGGTGGATCAGATAGGCACTTGTATCCAAGCCTTTGGTGCTGATCTCCGGGTCGGGCAGGGTTTTGGTTGACGGCGTCCACCCGGCCGCGGGGACCAGAATGGTCTTATCCATTCCCGCCCCATTGAGCGTCATACCGGTCTTGGGCTCAAGCGCCGCCGCCAGCTCGAACGTCCCCTCGCCGATCTCGACAGTGCTGCCGGGCTTCCCATCGCGAAACGCTGCCACAAGTTCCGCGCTGGTCCGGACAGGCTCTATTGCCCACGCCGGCAATGTCAAAACCAGCGACAGCAGTGCAATCGGTCTAAGCATGGTGACGCGAGCAAAATTCAGATGGTGAAGCAGTAAACGCATCGCGAACGTTTTGTCGGCCGTCGGTTATTCCTTCGCCTTATCGTACAACTGCCGCTCCACCTCCGTAAACGATTTGAAGGATGCGTCCAGCGCTTCGATGAGCTTTTTGATGCGCTCCGGATCGGCCCTGGGATCGCGGCTGGCGTCTCGAAGGGCGATGGCAGCGTCGCTCATCGCCTGTGCGCCTTCGCCAAAGTGCCGGGCGGCGTCGAACAGATTCAGATTCGCCTGCTCATCACCCGATGGCTTATACAGCAACCGCCACGGACTGCGGCGGATTTCGGTGCTGGCGCCCTTCAGATTGTCGCTCGTGGTTTTCAACGACGCGATCATGCCGTCAAGCTTGCCGCGATTGTCCACAAGTATCTCACGCGCCGACGCCCCTATCTGCTTGATGTCACCTGCAGCCGATTGCACATCCTTCATCGCATCGGTCGCATGGGCGATTGTCTGGTCGAGCCGCGTCAACAGGCCCGTCGCCTTCTCTAATAGCCCTGGCATTTTTTCCTTCAACTCCCCTGTTGTCGCGTTCAGGTTTGCCACCGTCCCCTTGAAGTCACCCGTTGAATCGCCAATCAAATCTCGCGTCTTTGCCATCATTTCGCTGGTGCGTTCCAGCGCATCGTTCAGCCGGGGAACGGTGTTTTGCCGCACGTTGCCGGCCACCGCCTTCACATCATCCAGCGTGCCACGTACGTCGCCGAGCGCTTCGGTCAAAACACTTGCCGCCCCGGGCAATACCGCGTCGGCCGACAGCACATCCCCCGTGCCGACGCTTTCAATGTTGAGGTTGCTCGTGTTGGTCACGCTCGTCTGAATGCGCAGCCGCACCCCCTGCCGCAACTTGTAGCGACGTGGAATCGTGAAGGAGACCAGAATTGTTGGCTGTTCGCCCGCCTCAGTCGGCTCGACGATGTCGATGTCCTGCACCTCGCCGACGCGTACACCACCGACGCGCACCTCGTCGCCGCCGCGCAGGCCGCCCACATCGTCCTTGAGATGAAACAACGCCTTGCGCACGACCTTCGGGCGCAGCAGCCCACTAAGCCCCTGAATGCCCAGCACGATTGCGAGGATCAGCACGATCGAAAGCACGATGAAAAGGCCGGCCGTGACTGCGTTGCGATTCCTTACTGCCATGATGCTTCCCACCAAGAGGTTAATTCGATGCGCCCTGCAGCAGATCCGCCTCATATCCGCCCGCGCGGCGACGGTCGGTCAGCGGACCTTCAAGCAGCCCGTAAACAAACTGCCGCACAAGTGGATCCTGTGAATCGCGCATTTCGGCTGGCGTGCCCGACGTCACAAACTTCCCGCGATCGAGCAGCACCATCCGGCTGGCGATGCGAAACGCCGAATCCATCTCGTGCGTCACAACAACCGTCGTAACGCCCAGCTTCTGGTTGAGGTCGATGATGAGCTGATCGATCTCAGCGCTGGTAACCGGATCAAGCCCGGCCGACGGTTCGTCGTAAAACAGTATCTTCGGATCGAGTGCAATTGCCCGCGCCAGACCAGCGCGCTTCTTCATTCCGCCGGACAGCATCGCCGGCATCTTTTCGGCGTGTTCGCGAAGGCCCACCAGTTCGAGCTTGATCTTCACAATAATGTCGATCGTGTCATCGTCGAGGTCGCTGTGCTCGCGAAGTGGGAGCGACACATTTTCCGCCACCGACATGGAGTTAAACAGCGCCCCCGATTGAAACAGCACGCCAACGCTGCGGCGATAGTCCGAAAGCTCCCGCGCATTCATCGCCTTCAGCCGTTTGCCCAGTGCCACCACGTCTCCGTCATCCGGCGGAATGCTCCCCATCATCAGCCGCAGCAGCGTACTTTTCCCGGAACCCGATCCGCCGAGAATCACCAGAGTTTCGCCCTGAATCACGTCCAGGCGAATCTGGTCGAGTACGGTTCGCCCGCCGAACCGCTTGGTGACCGCATCAACCTGTATCGCCACGTCGGGCATTTTGCTCCGCGCTATTCAAAGACCCAGGAAATAAAAGCACATCGTAAACAGCAAGTCCGTGAGGATGAGCATCACGATTGTCAAAACAACAGTCCGCGTGGTTGCCGCCCCAACGCCAAGCGCCCCTCCGGTTACGCCAAGGCCCAGATAACACGCCATCGAACTGATAATCGCCCCAAACACCCCTGCCTTCACCAGCCCGGTAAGAAAATCCCGCACCTTCAGAATGTCGAATGTATGAGTGAGATACTGTTGCGTGCCGATTCCCAGCGCCAGCCGGCTGGTCAGCATCCCGCCCATCACGCCCATCGTATCTGCCACCGCCGCAAGGCAGACCATCATCACCGTCGTCGCCAGAACGCGCGGCACAACCAGAAACCGGATCGGCGGAATGGCCATCGTCTCCAGCGCTTCGATCTCCTCGCTCACCACCATCGTGCCCACCTCTGCGGCGATCGACGCGCCGGCAAACCCCGTCAGCACGACCGCCGCCACCAGCGGGCCAAGTTCGCGCGTAACCGCGATCGCGATGATGTCGGCCACCGCGTCCACCTTGCCGAATGATCGCAGTGTCGGCGCCATCTGAAATGCCAGAATCGCGCCGATGCAAAAGAGCACCATGCAGACGATGGGAATGCTCTTCACCCCCACGCGCACCATCTGCGCCCAGAGATTGTCCCAGCCTATTTTTCGGCCGCGCCGGCCAAACAGCGCCGCCCGCGACGCAGCGGCCGTGTCCAGCATCAGATAGCCAAGACCCCCGACGAACCCGAGCAGGTCCGACATGCCCTTGCGCAACCCGATGATCGGCGAAAGGATCGGCATGGCCTACTTCAGTGCATCCGCCTCATCGGCGGCGACCTCAAAGATCGTGTTCAGCCGCGCGATTTCCAGAAGACCCTTCACCCGCGGCTGCAGATTGGTCAGCGCCATGCGCTCCTTCGCCCGGCCCATGCGCCGAAGCAATTCAACGAGAACGGCAATAGCACTGCTGTCCATGTAGGACACGTCTGAAAGATTCATCACGAGCTTCGACGGCTTCTGAACATCGATCAGATCGAGTGCGGCGCGCCGAAGCTCGGGGCTGTTGTTCATGTCAATGTCGCCACGCACCGCCACAACCAGCCGGGCTTTATCCATCCGGGCGCTGGCCAGCAGATCCGTTCCTGTCGTCAACTCACTCATGTCGATTCCTTTGCAGCGTCGCTCGGCGCCGAACATTTCATGCGAGCCATTGTCAACAACATGCCGTCGCCCTGCGGCTCATATTTCACTTCCGTCATCAGCCGATGCAGGCAGATCAGCCCTAGCCCTCCTGGAGTCAGTAGATCCTGCTCCTTTGGAGGACGTCGCACCGCCTCGGGATTCACGCCCGATCCCCAATCGCGCAGCCGCATCACAAACCTGTCGCCTTCAGCGCCCGCGGTAAGTGCGATCGGACGACCACCAAAACCCTTGTATGCGTGTCGGATCACATTCGCCAATGCTTCGTTCAGACAAAGTCCAATGTCATCACAGGCCCGCTCATCGCAACCGCAGCGTGCAGCAAATCCCTCAACCGCCTGCCGAACAGCTTTCAACGCGGCCGTATCGCTGTCGATTTCAATCGAGAACGTATCCATCGCCGCTTCCGACCTATGCGATGGCGAGGGTTGACCGCTTTCGCTCACGTGCCGTTCTCCTGGCGCTTCAACCAGTCTTTCCAACGCTCCACCGCCGGCCGGCGCAATGACTCATCCTTGTAGGGGATGTATCCAAAGTCGTCGTGCGTGTATTTCTCCAGCGCCCCGATTGCGTAGAAGCGAATGGGGTAATCATCGCTTTCGAGTTGCTCGACAAGCTTACCGGCTTGTTTCATGTCCTTTTGGTCGCCGGCCCGCTTCATGGCGGGAATGCTCGCCAGCGGCTCCGGGTCGTCGATTTCCCGCGACGGACCGGGAATACACCCACCCGCCATACCCATCGCCAGCACCGCGCCTGCGATGGATATATTCGTCGCCGCAATTTTAGGCCGCTTTTCCATTGGCGAAATCCTCAATTGCGGTTATCGGCCATCGCCCGGCAACTCGTCCAATGTCCAGCCCAACAGATGCGCCACATTCTCGCTGGTACGTCGATCAGCCTCTCCAATCTTCATTCCACGGACGCGCGCCACCTCCGCCGCCACATGCATCACCATCGCGGGCTCATTGACCTTCTGCTTCCGCATCGGCTCGGGCGTGAGATAGGGCGAATCGGTTTCCACCAACAACCTGTCCATCGGACAAAACCGGACAACCTCTCGCAGCGCATCGGAGTTCTTAAACGTGATGACGCCAGTGAAGCCGAGGTAAAAGCCCACATCCAAAATGCGGCGCGCCTCTTCAATTGTTCCCGTAAAGCAGTGAAACACACCCTTAATACCCGAATGCGCACGCAATACCGCCAATGCATCATCCACCGCTTCGCGGCAATGTATGATCACGGGCTTTTTCACCCGGCCGGCGATTTCAATCTGCGCCTCAAAAACCTGCCGCTGCAAACCCGGCGACGAAAAGCTGTGGTGATAATCCAGCCCCATCTCCCCCACCGCCAGCACCTGCGGCGCGGCCGCGATCGCCTCGATGCGCGGCAGATCAGCACGACTCGATTCATCGACATGGTTCGGATGTATCCCCACCGCGCACCGAACGAATGAATGGCTGCCGCAGAGCGCGACGCACGCCTCGCCATCGTCCGCCGAGGTGCCAATCGTAAACATGCGAAGCACACCCGCCTGCCGCGCACGCTGCAATACGTCCTCCCGCTGGTGCGCCAGACGCGGGTCGGTCAGGTGACAGTGCGAATCGATCATTGCACCAAAGCATAGTCAGATGCTGCTCAATCGGATGTGCCTTGGCGAGTGAATTGGTAGCGCGGCCGTTCAATAGCGGCCCGCCTTTGAGGAAAAGAGCGCAGGCAAGCGCGGTCCAGCCGACGCGAAAAGCTGACAACCACCACACCTCACTTGCATTTTAATGCATCCGCTGTAGCTTATTGTCACTGTGCATTGCGGGGCGACGCACAGGGCCACGGGCCTGAGGGCAGAAGCTGGCCGGTGGCAGACAGGATTGCCGGGGCGCGATGGATCGCCGGACGTTCACCGTTCTCGAGCGTTTTGTGAGTCCGCCCGCCCGATTCGTTTTCGACTTTTGCCGCAAATAACGCTTGTGGCTTGCAAATCGGCCGCCTTCCCGCGGCTAATTCGCAGAATCGTTTACATCACAGCGAACTGCACCCGGAGACCCGATCGTGAACGCAATCGTTCACACCAGCGCGCAAGTTGCGTTGGATTTTCGTTCGATCGGATCCTTTCTGACGTGCATCGCTTAAACCTCAACGCATCCGATGCGCAAATATCGGCCAACGGTGCCATGATCGCGATGAATAGCAACGACGTACAGGGGATACTTCAGTTTGCCGAAGACCGCGGAAGCGATGGAACGCTGCGCGATCCGATGCAGCCGCTCCGGGCGGTCAGCAATCTGATCGTGCCGAGGCAGCGCATACGCGAATTGAAATTGCGCCCAGGTCTTCTGGTATCCGGTCAGGTTAAGGGCCGGGTCCTCAATCGCATCAGCAGCGTCGAAGGCCGCACGCCTACGGAATATGCCGACCAGACAAGCCTCTACGACCGCATTGCACTCGATCCGCAGCCGGTCATGAAGCTTGAACATGACGCCGGCGAACTCACCACCCGCTGCATCGACATCCTCTCCCCCGTCGGCTTCGGCCAGCGCGGGCTCATCGTCGCGCCGCCGCGCACCGGCAAGACGATCCTGATGCAGAACATCGCAAAAGGCATCGCCAAAAATTATCCGCAGGTCCAACTCATCCTGCTTCTCGTGGACGAGCGCCCCGAGGAAGTCACCGACATGCGCCGCAATGTGCCGGGAACCGTCTTCGCCTCCAGCAACGACAACACCGTTGAAAAGCATCTCGATCTCGCCCAACTCGTCATCGAGCGCTGCAAGCGACAGGTCGAATTTGGCGCAGACGTCGTCGTGCTGCTCGATTCGTTGACGCGCCTTGGCCGGGCTTTCAACACCGGCGGCCCGGGCGGCGGCCGGACCATGTCGGGCGGTCTGGATAACCGCGCCCTCGAAATTCCCAAGCGCCTCTTCGGCGCTGCCCGGAAGGTCGAAAACGGTGGCTCGCTCACCATCATCGCCACCTGCCTGGTCGATACCGGCAGCCGGATGGATCAGGTGATCTTTGAGGAATTCAAAGGCACCGGCAACATGGAATTGACCCTCGATCGCAACATTTCCAACCAGCGCATATACCCCGCGCTGAACATCCCCCAATCCGGCACGCGCAAGGAAGAAATACTGATGGACGCACGCACGCTCGCCGCCTCCCGCGCCGTCCGCCGCCACCTCACAAACATGTCCCCCACAATGGGAATGAAAACCCTGCTCGAAGTCCTCGCCAAAACCAAAACCAATCAGCAGCTTTATGATTCGATGAAGGTGTAGCCCCCTGCTGCCGGTAGCTCAACCGGGATTGACTATCGTGCCGATCAGCGACAGCGCTGCATCCACTACGTCGCGCGCCGCATATGGACGGGCGGCGGCCAGTGCCGCGCATTGCATCCGTTTGACGCGAGATTCATCCGCCAGCAATGCGCCGACCTTTCCGGTGAATGCGTCGAGATTGTTCACTTTGATCGCCGCGCCGGCTTCCAGCATGAAATCGGCGTTACGCGTCTCCTGACCTGGAATCGGATCGACGATCACCATGATCGCGCCGCGGCACAGCGTTTCAGACGTCGTCAAGCCACCGGGTTTCGACACCACCAGCGTTGCCGCCGCCATCAGCTCGTCGATCTTGTCGGTGAATCCGAAAACTTTCAGACGATGCCGCGAAGGAACTGCAACTGACTCGGCGGCGGCCTTGGCCCGTGCGTTTTTGCCCGCGACTACCACCACCTGTAACGGCCGCTCAATGGCCAACGTCGATTCCAGAATGCGCGAAATCGGCCCGATACCAAACCCTCCTGCCATCTGCAGCACGACCGGCCGATCCTCCGCCAGTCCGTGCGCACGGCAGCAGGCGGCGCGATCCTTCGCCGACGCAAACGCCGGATGCACTGGAATACCTGTCATCGACACCGATTCCCGGTGCTCCACGCGCGATCGCAGAATGTCGGCCGCCTCCGGCGAGGCCGCGAAGTACCGCTCGACCGGCGGCGTCATCCAGATGCGATGCACGTCATAGTCCGTAGTCACCACCGCCTGCGGAAAACTGACACGCCCGCGGCTGCGCAGCCAGGCGACGATGCTTGATGGCATGAAATGCGTCGAGATGGCCAGATCCCACGGCTCGGATTCCATGATCTGAATTACCGGCTTAAGGTTCAGCCGATCGATGGCGTTGCGAAGTTTGTCCCCCTGTTGGCCGGGCGATGCGCCCAGGGAGCGATCCAGTTTGTCGTAAAGATATCCGACGAAATGCGGCGCCTTGTCCACCACGCCGAAGTAGAGGTCCGCGCAGTAAAATCGAAACGCCGCATTCGTATGCTTCAGCACATCCACATGCCGAACAGTTGCGGCCGGCAGCCGCGATTTCAATTCGAGCTCGATCGCCTGTGCCGCCCGCACGTGTCCCGCGCCCACCGACGACGACAGAACGAGTATTCGCGGCGAGCCGTCCACGCCTGCAGATCTCACCGGCGCAATTTGGCGCGGCTTTGCGCCCATGCCTGAACGGCCGGTCGTCACCGGCACTCCAATAAATCC
>JBBQCK010000036.1:0-10145 GCA_038318605.1 Tepidisphaerales bacterium
GGAAAGCGCCTCGCGCATGCTGAAGGAAATCCTGCCGGAAAAGCGCTGGGCCGACTTTGAAGTGCGGCGCGATGCCGACTTTTCCTACGAAATCCCGGGCGTCGGCCGGTTTCGCGTCAACGCCCACTATCAACGCAACAGCGTCGCCATCGCCTTTCGAACGATCAACGACAAAGTCCGCTCACTCGACTCGCTCTTTCTTCCCGAGATCGTTTCCAAGCTCACCTACCTTCCGCGCGGACTGATTCTGGTCACCGGCGGCACAGGTTCGGGCAAAAGCACGACACTGGCGGGCATGATCGATTCGATGAACAAGCGAGAGTTCATTCACATCATCACGATGGAAGATCCGATCGAATATGCCTTCATCAACAACAAGGCGACGATCGAACAGCGCGAGGTCGGCAGCGACGTTCCCGATTTCGCATCCGGCCTGCGCCATGTGCTTCGACAGGACCCCGACGTGATTCTGGTCGGTGAAATGCGCGACTTGGAAACGACCAGCGCCGCCATCACGGCGGCCGAAACCGGGCATCTCGTTCTCAGCACCCTGCATACCGTCAATGCTCCACAGACAATCGAACGCATCATCGACATCTATCCCTCGGACCAGCAAAACCAGATCCGCTCGATGCTGGCCAACACGCTTCAGGCGGTCATCAGCCAGACGCTATTCAAGCGCGCCGACCAGCCCGGCATGATCCCCGGCATCGAGGTGATGCTCTGCACGCCTGCGGTGCGCAACTGCATCCGCGAGAACCGCATTTTCGAGCTTCCAAACATCATCGAAACCAGCCGCGCCATTGGCATGCAGACACTCGACAGCTCAATCAAACAGCTTTACGTCAACGGCCAGATCAGCCGTGAAGACGCCATCGCCCAGGCGACCCACCCCGAAAAACTTGAAAGGGCTCTCGTGGCTTAAAACGAGCCCGTCGACCAAAAGAACGACGGCGAAGATGGATCCGCGGACGAAAGATTCAACGGATTTATACGACGACTGATAACTTGCAACCTGCAACCAGTAACTTCCTCAAATGCCCAGCTATCGCTATGAAATCAAGGATGGAGGCGGCCGCGTTCAGCAGGGCGTGCTGCAGGCGGCCACGCTGGCGGCGGCGTCGGAGCAACTTCGACAGCGCGGGGCGTACATCCTGGCGCTGGCGCCGCTCGAAGCGGGCGGCCGGCGAGGCAAGGGTGGAATCAATTTCAGTTTGACGTTCGGCCCCAGCGCCAAGGACGTGCAAAACTTCACCAGCCAGCTCGCGGTCATGATCCGCGCCGGCATCAGCATACGTTCCGCTATCGAAGGTATCAGCGAGCAGGTGCAGAACCCCAAGTTCCGCGCAATGCTCGTGCAGATGAAAAAAGACGTCGAGGGTGGCCGGCAGTTTTCCGACGCGCTGATGCGCTATCCAAAGGTCTTCAGCCCCCTGTACATCAACATGGTGAAGGCTTCGGAGCTTTCCGGCGGATTCAGCCGCATGCTGGATCGCATCGCGACCTATCTGTCGCAGCAGATCGAAACACGCAGCCAGGTACGCGGCGCGATGATCTATCCCGGCATCATCGGCACCATGGCGGTCGGCACGACCATCTTCCTGCTGACATTCGTGCTGCCACGATTCATGGTCATCTTCAAGGGTAAAGAACATGCGCTGCCCACGCCCACAAAACTACTTCTGGCGCTCTCGGCGTTCATGGTGAACTACTGGTACGTACTGATCCTGGCGGTCGGCGCTGCGGTGTGGGGTTTCATCCTGGTGGTTCGCACCGAATCGGGCGGCGTCTGGTGGGACAAGATGAAACTGACCGTGCCGCTATTCAAAAAGATGTTCCGCGCGCTCTACATCAACCGCAGCCTGCACACGATGGGACAGTTGATAAATGCCGGTGTGCCAATGCTTGATACGCTTTCCATTACCGCGGAAATCAGCGGCAACGCGCTATACCGCAGAATGTGGCGATCGGTACATACGGCGGTAAAGCAGGGTAAGAAAATCAGCGCCCCATTGAACAAAAACACCCTTCTGCCCCGCGCTGTCGTGCAGATGATCGGGGCGGGCGAAGAATCGGGCAAACTCGGCGAGGTGCTCGATGAAGTAAGCGAATTCTACGCGCGCGAGCTGCGCACCACGATCAAGAGCGTGACGGCCATGATCGAACCGTTGATGATCGTTGCCATGGGCAGCGTGGTCGGCTTTATTGCGATGAGCATCATTTTGCCGATCTTCAAGCTCAGCCAGCTCGTCAAATAGGTTGAAAATCGCCATATTTTAGCCGGATTGACACGACGGCGATTCAATCCGATATCTTCAAGGATGGCTTACGGTTCGCCCATCCTCGCCCCCGTTCGACGCACGCGCGCCATTCCGACGCGACACGGGTTCACGCTCATAGAGGCATCCCTGACCATCATCATCGTGGGCGTGGGTGTGATGTCGATGATGCAGCTTCTGGGAACCAGCACCGAGCAGAATCGTCGCGGCGCCAATATGACCACCGCCACTCACCTGGCGGAGCACGTACGCGAGGCGATGGCAGGTCTTTCGTTCAGCGATCCAAACAGCGGCCGAAAGTATTGGGGGCCCGAAGCCGGCCAGACACTCGCGACCTACGACGACCTGGACGATTTCGACGGCGTAACCCTGTCGTCGCCGATCGATTCGATGCGCAATGACTTGGCGGATCAGTCGCAGTATTCGCAGGTGATCAGCGTCTGGCCGGTGTATGCCAACAAACTCAGTTCCAACACCAACTCCAGCAGTCCTGACATCCCCAAGACAACCTACACCGGCGCCGCTCGCGTTACGGTGCGCATTCTTTATCGCCGTTCGCCGGACGAAGTTGCATCAGAGGTATTTCGCACAAGCTGGGTCCGCGTGGATTGGTAGGGCCGGAGCGTTCGATTGCCTGGCGTCAGTGACGCGTGGAGAACCGATGCGATACGAAACAACTGCCACCCGCAAACGTGGAACTTCCCGGCAAGGCGCGGCCGCCCTTCTGGCGATGTTGTTCCTGGTCCTGCTGGCGACGCTTTCCGTCGCCATGTACGAGATGGGCGCCCTGAATCTTCAGGGTGCGCGCAACCTCTCCGAAGCCGGCCGGGCGAGCCAGGCTGCCGAGTCGGGCTTGCGCTGGATGGCGTGGCGGTTCGTCAAGATGAGTCGCCCGAAAACGACGATCGGCAATATCACTCCCGCCGTGGCGGCCGGCCTCTGGGCGCCGATTCGCACCTCGTTGCAAAGCGATTTCGCGACCATGATGACCGCCTCAGAGCGCACATTGAGCGGTTCCGGCACAACTCTGACCTCCAACGCAATCAAACTCGATGGCGATGGGGCAAGTTTTCAGTTGACGATCAGCCAGCACCCGCTGTCGGTGGATGATCCGCTCGACGAGCGCTACGTGCGGGTGACAAGCAAGGGAATGTTTGATGGTGCCACGCGCAGCGTTTCGATGGAGTTCAAGATCGACAAGCGCTCGAAATTCGCAGTTGTAGGAAAGGTGCCCATCCAGCTTGGACGCAACACACTTGTTGAAGGCCCCGTGGCGATGGCCACCCCCAACAAATACCCGCCGATACTTTGCCTGAGCGATTTTCGTAATCTGAACAACACACTGAAGACGCGGATCGATAGTTTCGAGTCGTTTTTGAAAGCGAATCATACTGGGTATGACAACCGCATCAGCGCATCGAACGCGACGGAATGGACCAAAGCTACGACGGCCGGCTACAGCGACCGAAACGGCGATCGCTTCATCGACGAGTACGATCTTTTCCTCGGCTATTACGATGCCAACGGCGACGCAAAAATCACCAAAGCCGAGTTCACCAACAACGCCACGGGCAAGCTGTACGACGAAAACCTGTTCGCGGCCATGGATTCGCTCGGCGGGCCGATGTTTTCCGGCGACGTAACGCGCGCGGGCTATCAGGACGATGTGATCGACAACAGCGACGCCTACGCAAAGATCAATGGATCGGTTGTCATTGCGACCAGCGCCGACGCGTGGTCGTCCAATCTGTCGTCGAGCGGCAGCGTCATCCAGGACATGCTGCAAGGCCCGGTGATTCCGCCAAACACAGGCGAAATTCCGGTGAAATTTGGCGCAACCAGCAGCGATATCTTCGACCTTGCACCGTCAAACTTCGATACGAGCAGTTTCCGAACCAAAACCGGGCCGCAAAACGGCACAACGGCACGCGCCGGCGCGGTGATTACCAACGCGGTCATCGCAACAAGCGATTCCAACAGCGGAACCGTTGATGAGCGAACCCCCTACGGCTCCACGAGCTACCAGGCGACCTACCGTCGGCCGGTCTATCGCAACATCACATTTCGCAACTGCCGGATTCCCAAGGGCATCAATGCGCTTTTCGACAATTGCACGTTTGAGGGCGTCACCTATGTCGAGATGGTCACCAACATCACCAGTGGAAGCACGACGACCACCAGCGCAACCGACGGCAAGACCTGGTCGCAGCGCATGAAGTCGGGTTCTTTCAACAAATCCACCGTTCTGACAACGACCAATTCCAAGGGCTTTGACGACGGCAACAACCTTCGCTTCAACAATTGCACGCTCAAAGGCCCGATCGCCAGTGATGTGCCAACGGCATACACACACTTTGGCAATTCCTGGGAATTTACCGGCGCAACACTGTTCAACAACCTGGTGGACGCCACCGCAACCATCGTCGCGCCGCAGACCAACATTGAAATGGGTTCGTTCACCGACCCGACGCTCGCGCCAAGCACGCTGGTCGGCGTGGTCGTGGCGGGCAATATCGACATTCGCGGCACCAGCGTTGTTGATGGCAGCATCATCGTGACCGGCGACGGCGCGGGAAACACAACGCTGGGCTGGTTCGGGTCGGCCGACGATGCAACCGACGCCTCCGCGCCCCTTCCGGAAGGCGGCTTCGGCCGTCTCAGCGTGCGCTACAACCCGAATCGCGCCCTGCCGGACGGGATCAACATCGCCATCGACATCCTCCCCGTGACAAGCACCTACACGGAATAAATCCATGCTTTCGCAGACAAACAACTGCCAGCTTCAGCGAAGGCCAATAGCCAACTCTCAGTGCCATGGCGGTGCCCGCTCCGGCATGGGCCTGATGGAACTGCTGGTCAGTCTGGCCATCGTGGCGGCGCTACTGGTTGCTGTCGCGGTCGGCGTGGATGCTGCGTTTGCTTCGTATCAGGCAAACCAAGAACAATCGACGTTGATGCAGCAGACACGGCTCGGGCTGGATCGCATGCTGTCGCAGATTCGCCGCTGCGATCGTCATACGCCCGACTCTGCCAGCGCGGAAACGGATTTCGCCGCCGGCCAGACTGTCACCGACACAGGCATCGCGATGGTCGATCCCTCCGGCGCGTCGATCATCTACCGTTACGATTCGACCAACTTAAAACTGCTATCCATCATCGGCGGCCAGGAGCACGTCATGCTCGAAGGCGTCCAGCAGTTCGATGTAACTCTCGAACCGGCGCGCAGTGCCACGTCACTCAAAACCGGCGGCGAATGGGATCTGCTTCGCCGCGCGACCATCCGCATCGCTGTGCAAACAACCGCCAACACCGCCGCCGCGGGTGAAAGCGTCGGCCGGCAAACCCTTCAACTCAGCGGCTCGGCCATGCCTCGAAAAAACTGCTGGTAAAATGTCCGCCGTTCGCCCCCGCGGGATGCCCGCCCTACAATCCCGGGCGATGAAATACTTTTACGGCGAATTCGACGGCGAAGAGTTTCCGACGCAGGAAAATCTCTTCGGCTTCGATCAGTTGATGCAGTTCATCATGCAATACGGGGATCAGGCGCTCAAAGCGATCGAGCAGATGCTCAAGGATCCAAAGAACGCCGAGCAGAGCGAAATGCTTGAGCAACTGCTCAAGGATGGCATGCTCGACAAAGATGGGAAGGGAAAACTACGTCTGACCCCGCGTGCCATAACCAAAATGCAGCGCAAGGCCCTGATGGAGGTTTTCGCGCACCTGCGCGATGGCCAGCGGGAGGGTCACGAGAAAACAACCTCCGGTGCCGGCGGAGAACGGCTGGAGGGAACCAAGGCATACGAATACGGCGATCCGGTCGCCGATCTCGACCTGCATCAGACGCTGCACAATGCGCTGGCACGACACGGCCTTCCGCCGCGCCCCGCGCAGCCGGCCAATGACGGTCCATCGTCTCGAGTGCGCATCCGGTTCGACGAGAAGGATTTCGAGCTTCATCTGAAAGAAGGCACCACAAGCTGCTCTACAGTGGTGCTGCTTGACATGAGCGGCTCGATGATGCGTTACGGGCGATTTCTGGCGGCCAAAAAAGTCGCAATGGCGATGCAGGCGCTAATACGCGGGCGTTTCGCTCAGGATTCGATCGATTTTGTTGGCTTCTACAGCGGCGCGAATGTGATCCCGGAACATGCGCTGCCGCTGACGATGCCCAAGCCGGTGACAATTTACGACTATCAGGTGCGCATGCGCGTGCGAATGGATCAGCTTGAGCGCGCGCCCCAGCACTTCACAAACCTGCACATGGGCCTTCAACTTGCCCGGAGGCTGCTGCGCCGCCGCGCCGCGGAGAACAAGCAGATCTTCATCATCACCGACGGCCAGCCCACCGCCCACGTCGAGGGGGATTTCGTGCATCTGCTCTACCCGCCGGATCAGCGCAGCACCGTGGCAACGCTCAAGGAGGCGGTCCTGGCGATGAAGGAGGGATGCCGCCTGAGCACCTTTGCCCTGATCGAAGACTATTGGGGCATGGACTGGGTGGGCTTTGTCGATCAGTTGACGCGACTGACCAAAGGCGTGGCGTTCTACACCACAAGTGCCGAGCTTTCGTCGTGTATTATGGAAAGCTACCTCAGCGGAAGAAAAAAGAAGGCCCACATCGCCTGAGCGCTCGCAAGCGCCAGCCTAATTTCCCGGCCCGCGCGGTTTTTGACAAGAATTGCCGCGCCGTTACACTGCGGCCACTTCACGCGGGATTGCCCGCGAACGTGGCATGCCGGCATCGCCCAGACGGATGCGGCATCAGGGAACGGAGCTGATCCTGCTGACACCGCAACGTAATGGAAATCGCGTGGAACGGGCGAAACCGGGCCGGTCGGACGTGCATTACGCACGCGGGCCGCGTTACTCAATTGAAAAACCAGTTTGTCGCTCTTGGCGTTTGAGCGCGGCGATTCTTCGCGCCGTGGCGTTCTTGTCGCCACTAATTGCGTTTCCCGCGATCGTCACCCCTCCGCCGGCCGCCGCGCAGCCTGCCCCCCCACCCGCGGCGTCCACCCGGCCGACCGGCAGCGCCATTCCAACAGAATTGAAAGGCAAGCGAATCGAGGAGGTGCGCGTTCTTGGCCGCACGCGAACGCTTTCGCCCACGATCGAGGCGGAAGTTCGCAACCAGATTCGAGTCCGCGAGGGCGACAGCCTCGATCCCGCAACAGTCGAGGAGGATTATCAGCGCATCTTCAATCTCCGCCGCTTTGGCAACGTCGAAGCGCGCATCGAACCGACGACGACCGGCGTCATCGTCATATTCGAGATCACTGAAGACAATCTGATCCGCGCCGTTCAGTTCAAGGGAAACGTAAATGTCGCGGATGACGTGCTTCGGGCGGCCGCCGGAGATCTGCATATCGGCGAGGTGGTTTCTCCCGCGCAGCTCGCCGGGGCTCGCGATGCAATCGAGCGCGTCTACCGCGCGCGCAACTATACCTTCGCCCATACCGAGGTTCTTCCGGAGCCGCTGAAAAGCGGCCAGGTGGTCATTCAGATCACTGAGGGGCCGCAGGTCTATGTGCGAAACATCGAAGTCGTCGGCAATAACTCCTATACGGATGGCCGGCTGACTGACGAAACGCATACGCGCACGTGGTTCCCGATTTTTCACGACGGCACGCTTGATCTGGACGTCGTCGATCGCGATGTCGCGGGCATTCGCCGGTTCTACGAGGACAACGGCTTTTTCGACGCACGTGTCGGACGGAAGCTGACCTTCAACGCCGACCAGACCGAAGTGCAGATCACGTTCGTCATTGACGAGGGTGTGCGCTATCAGATCGGCAGCGTCAGCTTTCGCGGAAATTCGCGTCTGAGCGACGCGGATCTTTCCAAAAATCTGCGCCAGGTTGAAGGAAGGAATTACGACGAGGAAGTTGTCCGCAAGGACATCCGCCAGTTGGTAAAAGATTACAGCCCACTTGGGTTTGTCTATTATCAGGTTCCCGGTGTTCCAAATAATCCCGACTACCTGCAGATCAATCGCGAGCGCGTTTTTCGTCGCGAGGCCGGCAAGGTCGATCTTGTCTACGACATCAAGGAAGGCCGGCCGTTCCGCTTCGGCCAGATTTTCATCAAGGGCAACGAGAAGACGCAGGACAAGGTGATCCTGCGCGAGCTGCGTGGCTACTCGGGCGGCCTGTATGACTCGGCCGCCGTTCAGGATGCCACTGACCGTCTGCGCGCCACCAATTTTTTCAGCGATGTGCGCATCACCCCCATCGGCAACGCCGACAACGAACGCGACGTTCTGATTGAAGTGACCGAACAAAGCACTGCAAAATTTCTGATCGGCGCCGGCGTCACCAGCAACAGCGGGCTGATCGGCAACATCTCGGTCGAGCAACGCAATTTTGACATCACGGCATTCCCGAAGAGCTTCGAAGACCTGACTAACGGCCACGCCTTCACCGGCGCAGGTCAGTTTTTCCGAATCAACCTTGAGCCCGGTACGCAAGTAACCCGTGCGACGATTGATTTCGTCGAGCCGTGGCTGGCCGATCAACCTTATAGTTTTGGCGTGAATCTGTTTGTGACCGCGCGTACTCGCGAAACGTACAACGAGGGGCACGCCGGTTTTCGCACCTACATTGGCCACCGTTTCGATCGCAACTGGTCCGCCAAACTGACGCTTCGGGCGGAAGATGTTCGGATTTACAACGTCGACGACCAGGCCATCAACGAATTCGGCGTCGTGGACGATCCCGGCCGCGCCCCCGAGATTCTTGAGGCCGAGGGCCATTCCACCATCGCCAGCATCGGCGCCGAAGTAAGACGCGACACCAGCAACAGCAACATTCTTCCCTACGACGGCAGCATCATCGCTTTGGGCTGGGAACATGCCGGCCTGATTGGCGAATTTACATTCGACAAATTCAATTTGAGCTACGATCTTTTCACACTGGTGAGCGAGGACCAACTCGAACGCAAGACGACGCTGCGTTATCACGCCGATGTGGGCTACATCACAGGCGGTGCGCCGTTTTTTGAACGATATTACGGCGGCGGCATCGGGTCGATGCGCGGATTTGCATTTCGTGGGGTCAGCCCCCGCAGCGGCCGCGACGATGACGCCGTCGGCGGCGATTTTCTGGTCACCGGCGGCGCAGAACTCAATATTCCGCTCATTGGGGAGACATTTCGCGGCGTGGCGTTCATCGATGCCGGTGATGTTGAGTCGGAGGTCAAGTTTGGTACAATTCGAGCGAGCGTGGGGGCCGGGATCCGTTGGACACTGCCGCTGTTCGGTCAGGTGCCGCTTGCATTTGATCTCGCGTATCCCGTCAGCAAAAACGACAAGGACGACACCCGTTTCTTCAGCTTTTCGCTTGGACTCATTCAGTAACCGCCCGCTGCGCGTCAAAAGACGCCCAGCGCGGCAATCGCCGCAACGCGTAAATTCGCCCGGCGAAAACCCGATTTGAAAGGAACTCTTTATGAATCTGCGCAATCACATGACAACCGCACTGGGCGCGCTCACGCTCGCCCTGTTCGTCGGCGCCGCGCCGGTGGCACGGGCCGAAGCCAAGATCGCCATCATCAATCCAAACAAATGCCTGGAAGAGATGTCGGAAAAGAAGGATGCCCAGCAGCGACTCGATCAGACCATCACCCAGATCAAGGATTTGGACAGCAAGAAAAAGGCCGATCTTCAGAAGGCAAAAGACGCCCGCGACCAGCTCAAGGCCGGAACGCCACAGTTCGACCAGGCCAATCAGGATTATTTGAAACAGGCGATTGAGTACGACGCGTGGATCAAGATCACACAGGCGAACATCATCCAGGAACAGAAGGTGATGCTCATTAACTTGTATCGCAAGATCCAGCAGGCGGTAGACACGGTTGCCCGCAAAGATG
>JBBQCK010000037.1:0-10136 GCA_038318605.1 Tepidisphaerales bacterium
AGCTCAGAAGATCCTCGACAAGGCGATCAAGCAGGTCAGCCAGCTTCGCGGCCGGTTGGGTGCTTTCCAGAAGTTCACGATCGGCTCGACCGTCAACAGCCTCGGTGTCGCATTTGAAAATGCGTCGGCCGCCGAGAGCGCGATCCGCGATACCGACTTCGCGGAGCAGACCTCGCAGTTGACTCGCTCGCAGATTCTCGCCCAGGCTGCGACTACCGTGCTCGCCCAGGCGAACGCGGCCCCGCAGTCGGCTTTGAGCCTGCTTCGGTAAGTCCGACGCCTCGCAAATTCCCCGCGACTGAAGAACCCCCGGCCGCCCTGGTCGGGGGTTTTTCGATGCGCGCAACGTCCTGATAACCGCCGCGCAAGCCGGGCGGTTTTCGCGCGTTTTTGGGCACGTCCCGTAATAACGCGCGTGCCTTCGGAGGCACTAATCGCTTTCTGCGTGCGCTGCGGTGATCGTCGGCCGGGGGCGGAAAATATGCGCCTCGGCGCGATTCAAGCGGCTTCAAGCATTCAGGAAAGCACCGTCGATAGCATCTCGCGGGAAGAGAGCGGCGCGTGGCGTCGCGTTCAGGATCAACGCCGCGCGATCGCGGGGAAAGGAGTCTGGATGAGATAGCAAGCAGAAGGTTACGCGAAACAACGGAATGTCACTCGCAATCGGCCGGCCTCGATGTCCATCGGAACGCAGAACTCCGAAATGGCGATCAGGGGACGGAATGAAGTGATCCAGAAGTGAGCCGCCGGCGAACCTAAGCGGTCATGGAGAGACAGTCATGAGCAGAATTAACACCAATGTCAGTAGTTTGATTGCGCAGCGGGTGCTGCGTCGAAACAACGACAGCCTGAACAAAAGCCTGGAGCGGCTGAGTACGGGCCTGAAGATCAACAAAGGCGCGGACAATCCCGCCGGTTTGATCGCCAGCGAAAACCTGCGCGCCGAGAAGGCCGGAATTACGCAGGCAATCGATAACGCGGGCCGCGCCGGCAACATCGTCGGCACCGCCGAAGGTGGCTTGGGCGAAGTCAGCAGCCTGCTGACAGAGCTACAGGGGCTGGTCAACCAGTCCGCCAACAGCGGCGGTCTGTCGAAGGAAGAAATCGACGCGAACCAGCTTCAGGTCGATTCGATCCTTAACACGATCAACCGCATCGCGCAGGCGACCAGCTTCCAGGGCGTGAAGCTGCTGAACGGCAACTACGACTACACCACCAGCGGCGTGACCAGCACGCAGTTCGACAACGTCCGTGTCAACGCGGCGCGTGTGCCGGACGGCCAGTCGGTGAATGTCGTCGTTGAAGTTGTCACCAGCGCCCAGACGGCGCAGCTTTCGTATAGCGCCGGCGCATTGACGGACAACGTCACGCTGGAGGTTGCCGGCCGGACCGGCACGGAGCAGCTTTCGTTCGCATCGGGCACAACGGTCAGCTCGATCGCCGATGGCATCAACTCGGTTAAGACCGCAACGGGTGTCAGCGCATATTTGTCGGGCACGGCGCTGGTGTTCAACAGCCAGGATTTTGGGTCCGATGAGTTCGTCAGCGTCAAGACCGTGGCGGGGACGTTCTCGCCCAGCGCTGCCAAAGATTACGGCGTAGATGCTGATGTGCTGGTGAACGGCGCCAGCGCGCAGGCGACTGGCAAGTCTGTCATTTATCGTTCGAGCAACCTCGATCTCGAGTTTGATCTCGACGGCACGTTCAACGTCCCCGGGACCGGATCTTTCGAGATCACCGGCGGCGGAGCGACGTTTGCGCTGGGTTCAAAGGTCACCGAGGCCGATAAGGCTTCGCTCGGTATCGCATCGGTTTCAACCGGTGGACTGGGCGATGCGACACTCGGCTTCCTCAGCACGATTTCGTCCGGCGGCGCGAATAATCTGTCGAGCACCAACCTGGTGAACGCCCAGAAGATTCTCGACAAGTCGATCAAGCAGGTCAGCCAGCTTCGCGGCCGGCTGGGCGCTTTTCAGAAGTTCACCATCAACAGCACGGTGAACAGCCTGGGCGTCGCGTTTGAAAACGCGTCGGCCGCGGAAAGCGCGATCCGCGATACGGACTTCTCGGAAGAGACGGCGAACCTGACCCGCAGCCAGATTCTGGCTCAGGCCGCCACGACGGTGCTTGCGCAGGCGAATTCAAGCCCTCAGAGCGCCCTCAGTCTTCTCCGCGGTTGATTTCCGCGCGAGCGATCGAAGTCGGCTACATGAGGCTCGTGCGCGACTGAGGCTTGCCTCTCCCGTCAGCGCAGGAACCTTAGACTGAGGGCGGCGCAAACCCGCCGTTTGAAAAATCGCCCCCGGTGATGCGCACAGCATCGCCGGGGGCTTTCGCATGAGCGTCGAGGAACTTAAAGAAAGTGTCCGGTCGGCGTGCTCGCTGACTTGTGTATGCGGAGTGTCCAAAGCACAAAGCCTGGACACCGCGACCTCCGATACGCAGTGCGTGTACAATCGTGGAACGACTCGTTTCGACGGAGCGCATGCATGACACAATCGATCGCCGTTTATGGCGGAAGTTTCAGCCCGCCAGGCCTGCATCACCGGCAGATTGTCGAGCATCTGGCGGAACAATTTGACCGCGTCATTGTCGTTCCGTGCGGGCCACGTCCCGACAAACCCTCCAATGATGACCTTGCGCCGATCTACCGCGCGGCCATGACGGACATCGCCTTTGCCGGTATGCCGCGTGTCGAGGTTGATCTGTTCGATCTTGAGCAGGCGACCTTTACCCGCACGCACGATCTTCAGCGCCGCTATGAATCGCGCGGTGAGGTGTGGCATGTGGTCGGCGGCGATTTGATATCAGGCGGGCGAAAAGGGGAGTCGTTCATCCATCGCCACTGGCAGCACGGACCTGAATTGTGGAAGGCGCTGCGATTCGCGGTAGTGGAGCGGGGGCACCAATCATTGGCGGCGGAGGATCTGCCGCCGCAGCATCGGCTCTTTCGCACCGGCCTCGACGGATCGAGCTATGCACTGCGCGAGCGACTTTTTCGCGGCGAGCCAATCGATGCACTCGTGCCGCCGCGCATCGCCAGCTACATCGAGCGCCACGGACTTTATCGCGGGCGCATGCCGATGCGCACCAGCGAGAAGGTGCTTAGCGATCCGCGGCTGATGATTTATTTCGACGAACGCAATCCGCGGGCGCGCGATTTTGCCCGTCATTTCAGGCCATTCGAGGTGACTGATTCGCCAAATTGCATCGTGGTGATTGGCGGCGATGGAACCATGCTTCACTGCATCCAGCAGCACTGGCGAAAGCGCATCATGTTTCTTGGCGTCAACGCGGGCCATCTCGGGTTTCTGCTCAACAACGCCAAAGATGTCATCGACGGCAAATTTCCGCCCGGCAATATCGTGTTGCGGCAAATGCCGCTGCTTTATATCCGCATGCGCCGGCCCGACGGCTCGACGCAGGATGCGCTGTCATTTAACGATGCCTGGGTCGAGCGATCGACCGGCCAGAGCGCCTGGATCAAGGTGACGGTCGATGGCAGAGAGCGCATGGAAA
Organism: Tepidisphaerales bacterium; assembly: GCA_038318605.1. Taxonomy (GTDB): domain Bacteria; phylum Planctomycetota; class Phycisphaerae; order Tepidisphaerales; family Tepidisphaeraceae; genus JBBQCK01. The sequence goes on from JBBQCK010000037.1 coordinate 3,520, forward strand.
AAGTGGTGTGTGATGGCGCGCTGGTTTCTACTGCTGCCGGTAGCACGGCTTATGCGCAGTCCATGGGCGCCAAGCCGCTATTGGCCGACACGCCGGCGTGGATGCTGGTTGGGTCGAATGTCATGACACCCGCAGGATGGAAAAGCGCACTCTTGCCGTTCGACGCCGAGGTGGAAATTGAATCATTGGACAATTCCAAGCGGCCACTAAATGGCTTTGTTCACGGCACGCCGATGGGACAGGTCACTTCGATGTACGCGCGCATGAGCCGCATTGCGTCGGCGGAACTGGCCTTCATGGCCAACCACGATCTGGCGGAAAAAATCGCGCAGATTCAGTTTCCACAGAGCGGTGGTTCATTGTCGGCGTAAGGCGCAATTCGGGGCATAAAGCGTTACCCACGGCGTGCGATGCCTGCTGGGCAAAGGGATGCTTCATTCTCCGTGGTGCAATGGCCTGCCAGTGGGAAGGTTCTTTGAATCGGGATATTTTTCCGCGATTCTCGCGGCGATCTCCTTTGCGCGATCCGCGGGGTTGGGATGCGTGCTCAGGAAATCGGGCTGCCGTCCGGCACCGGCGGTTTTGGCGAGGATTTCCATCACCTCAACCATCGCCTGCGGGTTCAGGGACGCCTTGGTCATCAGATCCACGCCCATGGCATCGGCTTCTCGCTCGTCGTCGCGGCCATATTTAAGTTGGGTCAGGTTATTGACCACCTGCGCGATGGCCGCGCCGCGGTTATCACTGCTGCCGACTGCGGCGGCGACGACCAGCGTCTGGCCGAGTTGCTGGCGGGCCATGTGCTCGGACGAATGTCGCGCCAGCACATGTCCGATCTCATGGCCGAGCACGCCGGCGAGCTGCGCTTCGGATGTCATGCGCGAGAAGAGCGCTCGTGTGATGAAAACCTGTCCGCCAGGAAGGGCGAATGCGTTTACAGTCTGGCTGTCGCCGAGCAGGTGAAAATCGAATTTATACGGCTCGCCATTGCTGGGGATAAACGTGACCAGGCGCCGTCCGGTCGCCTCGACGAACGCGGCATCGGGCGATCGTTCGTCCACCTCGCCGCCCATTTGGCGGATCATTTCCGGTGCGGCGTTCAGGCCGAGTTGCACTTCTTGATCGGGCGTGATGTTGCCCACGTGCTGCGTTTCGCCGGTGTAGGGATTTTTCGACGTGTTGACGAAATAGGTGACAACGCCAACGAGTGCGACGATCAAACCGATGATCAACCGCAGGCCGTTTCCACTACGATAGGACATGGGCATAACGCACCGCCTTAAGGTTTGTTCAGCCGCGAGTCGCGGCGTCGGAATCTCGCCATTCAACCAGACGGGCGTCGCCCCAGAGGTTGTCCAGGTCGTAAAACGCGCGAGAATCATCGTTGAACAGATGTACGACGACATCCACGAAGTCGATCAGCATCCAGCTTTCGCCATCCAGGCCGGATCGTGATATTGCGGAGTAGTCCAGCTTCTGGGCCTGTTCGCCAAGATCGCGGGCAACGGTGCGCATCTGCCGTGGGCTGGTACCGCTTGCGAGCACAAAATAGTCAGTAATTGGTGAAATCCCGCTGACCTCGAGGACTACGACATGATGGCATCGTGTCGCGGACGCCACTTGTGCCAACGATATTGCCAGGGCACGACCGATGCCCAGGCGGTCTGAGGCCTGTTGAGCCGCAGTCGCTTTCGCAGCCCGGCTCGCAGGTTTCGGCGAGGCTGAGTCGGCGGTTATTTTACGAATCAGGTCGGCCGCGGCCGGTTTGCTTTTCATTCCAGTTTCCGTCGCCAGGTCATTGGTTTGGGGGTTGCACCGCCGGCATTATACGCCAGCCCGAGCCCGATATTGAATCCGCTCCACATGTTCTGCCGTCAAAAATCTTAACACATAAATGCAATCGCCCGGGTAGCATAGCCACACCGTTTACCATTGCGCATGGGCGCGACGAGACCTGCATCGAGATGATTCCCGCGGCGTATGCTGCGGGCCGGCCGGAGCAGCCTGTATGTCAGAACGCAAACCGCGGTCCAACCGACGATTCTACGCTCTGGCTGTGTTGATGGTTGCGATACCCGTAACCGCGTTCAGTGCGATTTACTATGCCCACTTTATCAAGGTCCCGCTAAGCAGTTCTCGCACGCGCAGCGAAGAATCGGCCAATCAAATGTTTTATCGCGGCGGAGCGCCGGTCAGGCGGCTGGATGCGCGATTTGCCGATGCCAACAACGACCTGGTGGCAGACGCACCGGCGAACGGCGCGGTCGATCCGGACAAGCTTGTCTTCTCGTTTGTCGCCAACGAAAACGCCGCCGATTACGCGGGCGTGTGGAAGGATTTCACGGATCACCTCTCGCGTATCTGCGGCAAACCGGTGGAATATGGGGAGTATCTCACGCCGATGGACGAACTGCGGGCGCTGCGCGATGGGAAGCTGCACGTCGCTGGATTCAACACCGGCAGCGTGCCGCTGGCGGTGAATCTTTGCGGATTCGTTCCTGCGTTTTCGCCGGCCGGGGCGGATGAGGCCGGCGTTCATTCGGTCATCATTGTGCCGGCGTCCAGTGCCATTGCCAGCGTGCCCGAGCTTCGTGGCCACACGATTACCTTTACCGACCCGACCTCCAATTCAGGATGCAAAGCGCCGCGCGTGGCGTTGAAAAACGATTTTCAAATGGTGCTTCTGGTCGATTATCAGGCGCAATACAGCTTTGACCATTACCGTTCGATCAAGGGGATTGCCGAGAATAAATATGACGCGGCCGCTGTCGCGTCGGACCTGCTACAGGGCGCACAGGCGCGCGGCATGATCAGCCCGAACCAGTATCGAACGATTTATAAATCCGAGCAGTTTCCCGCGGCCGGCATAGGGTACGCGTACAACCTGAAGCCCGAGTTGGTCGCGAAAATCCGCGAGGCGTTTGAGACGTTTGACTGGAAGGGATCGTCGGTCGAAAAGGGGCTGAGTGAAGAGGGGCGTTCGCGGTTCGTGCCGGTGAACTACAAGAGCGACTGGGCTTTGATCCGCCGGGTTGATGAACTTTCCGGCCAGCAGTATCACATCACAGAGCCCAACGCAGAGGCGGACCCGGCAACTGCGCCGGCGAAGGCCGATTCTCCGGCAACGGCGCCGGAATGAGGCGATGGATTTGAGACTTCAGATTTTCGAAACGTGCAATCTCGGGGTTGGTGTTTGCGCAGAATTCAGAGTAGTGGATTTCGGAGTCGCCGATGCGCAAATCTCAGATGGGCATGCCCGGATTTGAAATCTGAAATTTGAATGCCGTCGGCGTCTCATGCTTCAAGAACATATTCCGCCGGCGAATATAGCAAATCCTCGGCGCCGCGATGGAGCGACGTTGTAGCGAATGGAGTCTTGCGCGCCGCCGGGGCGGCCACACCGAGCGCAATCGTGATGGCGCCGAGCTTCTTGGGCGCGACGTAATTCCGCGCCGTGTCGCCGACCTGGGCGGTGTTCATCGTGAAGTTGTATTTGCCGTTATCGCCAGCGTCCCATGTGCCGCCGGGCGCCATGGCGCGGTAGACGACTGTTCGCGGTGTGCCGTCGGTAGACCGGTTGACGGATACAACCCGCACCTCCAACCAGGAGCCGGAGGAGTCGGTGACTTTCAGATCCTTGACGTCGATGGTGGATACATCAATCGGCCGGGGTCCGGAATAGGTGACGCTGAAGACCATGCTGCTCCAGCCGGCTTTTGGGATTTTCGCGGCAAGTTTGGCGGTCGGCAACGTCGGCACGTTGGCGCGGAATGTGCCAAGCGTTTTGGCGGCGACAGCGGCGCCGCCGGTATTGCGAACGGCATTCGCGTTGAGCGAGACGGTGTACGTTCCGAGATCGGACGGATCCCACCAATTTCCTGGCGGTTTGATGTTGTATGTCGCCTTGATGGTGGCAGCGTTGCCTGTTGCATCGGTTTTCAGGAGCGCGGCGGTGGTGGTCCAGCCTTTGGTGTCGGAAATGACGACATCCAGCGAATCGATCGTGGAAAGATTGATCGCGGTCTGGTCGGAATAGATAACAGTGAATGTATAGCTGTTCGAGCCGCCTTTGAAGACATTGGCAAAGGATGCGTGGGCAGATGGCGGAGTGGCGGATACGCCCGTGCCGGGGAGGAAATCCTTCTTGATGTTTTCAGTTCCGACGGTGACTGATCCGTAATCGGCGAGTGCGCCGAGCGCGCCGCCGCCGCCGGAAATCGCGTACGTCCCGGCCGATAACTTCAAGCTGTAGCCACCAGTGGAAAATGTCGTGGTGCTGAACGTTGCATTGTCGCTGAGACGTTTCGCGGTGATGGTGACGCCGCCATACCCTTCACCGGGGGAATAAAACGCGTCGCCATCGGTATCCGTGTATGCGACGCCGGTCAGGAAGCTTCCCGTCCCGACAACACCGAAATCCGTGGCCAGCATGACGGCGTTGTAACCCTGAAAATTGCCGGAAAGCACGGCCGGGCCGATCTCCTTAAAATCGGCCGTGAACATATTGGTGCGATGGCCGCGATCGGCCTCGGTGGTGTCGATGTAAAGATTTTTGTGAAGATAAAGCGTCGTGGCTTCCGGATCAGGAACGCTGGGGTTCAGCCCGCGCCAGGCGATATTTTCGCCCCAGACGTAGGGGGCGATGAGGTTATATCCCGCGGCCTGCAGCCGCTGGCCGGGATTTGAGCCGCCGGCGCCGGTGTGGGAAAAAATATCGTTGTCCAGCATCCACTGGCTGTGGGTACGGGCGGCGTCGGTGATATACGGATTGATCGCCAGCGCCTGTTTCGGCGCGGTTGAAATGGTGTTGGCCGGAAGGCCTTCATTCAGCGCAGTGCCCCATCGGGCCGCCTCGGCGGAAGGATTCAGCCGGGCACGATTGACCAGTTCGACAAGATATTGCTCAATGTCCGTTGGGTAGACGGCCGACAGCAGCGCCCGCGCTTCCAATGGTTCGACGATCCAGCAGTTCGAGACAGAGGTTTGATCGCTCGACAACAGCAGCGCCATCCGGCAACACCGATCGGTTAAGAGCCACAAATGGAAAGCGACGAGACCGCAAAACCGAGCCCTCGGGCAGCCTCGCTCGACCTTCCATCATACCCCGCTTTTATGATTAAGGTTCAAAGAAACCGGAATTTCCGTTGAAAAAGCATCAAGTGTGGGCTGCATCGCCTGCTGGCGCAATTGGCCGCACGCTGCGGCCACATCGTCGCCGCGCGTTCGCCGGACATGCGCAATAACGCCGAGTTGCGTCAAAATCGCCAGAAACGCCGCAACACGCTCCGCTGAGGGGCGTTCGTACACTGCGCCGCTGACGCCGGCACCGATCGCATTGTACGGAATCAAGTTGACGTGGGCCCGCCATCCGGCGACCAAATCCGCCAGTTGTCTGGCCTGCTCATCGCGATCGTTCACGCCATTGAGCATGCAATATTCGATTGTGACGATGCGCCGTGTGCGATCCTGAAACGCCCGCGCGGCCGCGACGATGTCTGCGACCTTCCATCGGCGGTTCATCGGCACGAGCTGCGCCCGCGTATTGTCATCAGGCGCGTGCAGTGATAGCGCCAGATGCACGCTCAGGCCAAGCTCCGCCAGCCGATGGATTCCCGGGACGATGCCGACGGTGGAAACGGTGATGTGGCGCGGGCCCAGCGCGCCCATGCCGGGCGATGAGATGCGTGCGACGGCGCCGGCGACGGAATCGAGGTTGTGCATCGGCTCGCCCATGCCCATGAAGACGAGCGAGTTGAGCCGGCGATTGGTTTCGGCGGCGACTTTTCGCAGATGAAGAAACTGCTCCACGATTTCGCCGGAAGAAAGATTGCGCTCGAGCCCGCCGCGCGTGCTGGCGCAAAAATCGCAGCCCATGGCGCAGCCGATCTGCGATGAAACACAACCGGCCGCGCGGCGCGGGTCGTACGACGGCATGAGCACCGTCTCGGCCGAGCCGCCAGCGGCAAAGCCCACGAGCAGTTTGACGGTCTGGTCGCTGGAGGTGAGTCGCTGGATAATGTGCGATTGCCGCAACGGCAGTTCCCGCGCAATGCGATCGACCAGCGATTTTCCGAACGTCCGCTGATCGAGAGATGGTTCGCCGTGCGACTGATAAAAGCTGCGCAGGATTCCGGCCGCGTGCGCGGGCTTTGCGCTCCAGCGTTCGAGCAACTCACCAAGACTGGCGAGGTCGTGATCGCTCAAGGCGGTCAGGTGATTCGGTGGTTCGAGCATCGCGTGTGCCGGAAGGTTATCGCGTCAGAATGCCGCCGAACGGTTTGGCGACAGGCAGGCGCGGCAACTGGCCGATGGCAATGTTATAATGTTTCGCATGGCTCAAGGCTTCATCCGGCCAAACATCGCTGCAATGGCGGGCTACGCGCCCGGCGAGCAGCCGCGCACGGGCGACCGCATCATCAAGCTCAATACCAACGAAAACCCCTATCCGCCGGGCGAATCGGTGCTGGCGGCGGTGCGCAACATCGAGGGAGAGAGCCTGCGCCGGTACCCGAATCCGACGGCCGACGAATTTCGGGCGGCCGCCTCGCGGCTGCTGGATGTTCCGGACGACTGGATCATCGCTGGCAATGGCTCGGATGATATTCTGCGCATCGTTG
>JBBQCK010000038.1:0-10108 GCA_038318605.1 Tepidisphaerales bacterium
GCCAGCAAAACACCACCCAGTACAAAAAATTGCGTCGTGCTTCCCTTGAGAAGTATCAGAAAGCTGTCGTTGGAACTGAACATCGCGGCGACAGCGGTTGCGATGAGCAAAATGCCAGCGGTGAATGTGGCGGGGACGCTCGCCTGGATCAGATAGAAGTTTCGCTCGATGTAGGAGGGACGCGCCAAGGGCCGCGGCGGGGCGCGATAGCTCAGCGGCGGCTTGGGGGCGAGCGACGTTTGATACAGCGGCGCTTCAGGCATGGGTGGCACGCCACCGAACGGCTGGGCCGGGCGAGCGCCAGGCGGCGGCGCGGCATCGAAGGGATCCGATTCGTAATGGTCATTTGGCGCGGCCGCGTCGGGATGGTCAGGGATCGCCGGCCGGGCCGGTGGCGCGACGCGAGGAACATCGCCGGGAGTTTCAGGTCTTCGTGGGCGGTTCTGCTGAGTCGCTGCGGGAGGTGAGGCGGTGCGGATCTGTGCCGCTGGCGGCCGAGCCGGTGCTGACGCGGCGGAAATCTCGGGTGGTGATAATGGCTTCGTCGCGGCGGGCGCTGGTGGACGAGCGAGGCGCGGCGGAGCGGGCGATTGGGCAGCGGGCGCCGAGGGCGACTTTGAAGGCGATGCTGGCGGTGCCGGCGAAGTGGTGGACGATTTTCCGGATGCAGGAACGGATGGCGCGGCCGATGGCGAGCCGGCCCGTGGTGCGGCCGGCGGCTTTTGTTGCGATGGCTGGCGTGGGAGCGGGGTTGTTGGTAGCGCGGGCTCGCCGGCTACAGAATCATGCGATACTTCGCCGAGCAGTCTTGCCAGTTCGTCCTTGTCCATGCTCACCTGAACGCGATTATAGACCGTTGGGTCTGTTGCTCAATGCGGGTGGCATCACGCAACTGCTCGCGTTTCATCCCAACCGGTATTATCGGGAGGTAAAAGTGTTATCGGAACCACGTGCCGGCCGCGCGCGAGTTATTTTCCGTTGCGTTCCGCGTCCGTCAAGCCTAATTTCAGCGTCGCATCGCTGTTAATTTGGGCGTCGCGACGCGCGACGATTGATCGCCGCAGCGCGCCTGCGCAAGCGATTTCGCCGGCGAGGGCATTGGTTCGTCAGGAGGTGCACCAGATGGTTTTGCATCAAAGTGCAGTTGCGTTTTTGGTCACTATTGGGACTTCTTCAATTATGACGATTTTGGCACCGGCCGCCGCGGGGCAGGCGACACTTTACAATCCCTATGAGTTGACGTTCGCCGGCCCGGTGCAAGGCCCGTCCGATTCGCCGGCGCGTGACATCGATTTCAAGGTGACATTTCAGCACGAGAGCGGCGAACAGATCACCGTACATGGCTTCTGGGATGGAAACGGAGCGGGCGGAGCGTCGGGGAATGTTTTCAAAGTTCGATTCGCGCCGACATTGACGGGAAACTGGTCACTGGCGCAGGTACAGTCGAACCGCGTTGAACTTAACGGGCAGCAGCAGGGAACTACGATCACCGCGCAGGCATCGACCAACCACGGCTTCTGGATCGCAGACCCAGCGTCTCCAGGCGGACGGTGGTACCAACGGTCGGACGGAACGCATCAGTACATTGTTGGAAACACGCAGTACTCGTTCCTTTCCGGCGTACAGGAAAATGGGACGGTGCGGCCGAACATTCCTCAATTCATCAAGAGCGACGTTGAAAACAACGCAGAGTATTTTACGAAGCTTCGATTTGGGCTTTACGGAGACATCAATCCGCATCCGACGGACAAGCCGTTTTTTAGTTCGAGCGGCACATCGACCAACGACGGAGACAACAGTCTTCGTCCCAACCCGACGTGGTTTCACGACCGGGTGGACCTTGCCGTGCAGACGGCGTTTGATCACGACATGATCGCGGATCTGATTCTGGCGGGTCCGGACAGTTCCGATGCCCGCTCGACGCTGCGTGCGGATCAGAACGGAGGCGATCCGACGCCCTATTTGAAGTACATCGCCGCGAGATATGGTTCATACTCGAATGTCTGGATTGCGCTGGCGAACGAATTCGACATCAAAAGCCCAAGCTATACGGCTCAGCAGATCATCGACGCCGGGAAGATCATCAAGCAGTTTCTGCCGTACGAAACCCCCGTCAGCGTCCATCGCGATGCGGGGGATTGGAACACCTCGCTGAACTCCACCTCTAACTGGAACGATCATGTCATCATACAAAAGAAGCTGAAGGATCTGTCTGATTCGGCTGATGCTGTCGCGACCAACTTCGGCCGCGGCGGCAGCGACCGACCGGTTGTAAACGATGAACTGTCCTATACCGGCGCAGGCGATGGGCATAGCGAGGCGGACACGATCGAAGCATTTCTCGGCGCATTCATTGGGGGCGGCTACGCAACGACTGGATACAAAACTGGCAGCAAGACCGGCGAGTATTTTGACGGAGGCTTTAACGCCGCCGAGCATTTGGCCGCCGACAATCTGGCGTGGTTTGCGGATCGTGTTGACGAGAAAATCCCCTTTTATCGAATGACCCCGATGTCGCTGGCTTCGAGCATTTTTACAGGCGCGGACAGCGGATTTCGAGCCATGCAATGGTCGGGCAGGGAATACCTGCTTGCGACCGATCTTAGCGACTCATCGATTACGGCAAATCTTCCGGAGGGTCTGTGGCGGATTACGCGTTACGATCTGATCAGCAAGAGCGAGACCGTTCTGTCCGAAGCCACCAGCGGGCCGTATGCGTTTGGCTCCACAAGTTCGCGGGCGGCGTTGTATCAGTTCACCAGTGTTCCGGAGCCAACGGCGGCGATTGTTGCGGTTCCGATCCTTCTGGCGGCCGGAGGTCGGCGGCGGCGACGGCGCCAATAAAGTTGTCGGATCGCGCGATGGTGGATCGTGCGGTCGCAGACGAGGTTAAACCTTGGTCGTCTCCAGCGCCGGCAGGCGGCTGGCGATCTGTTCCGCCAGGGCGATGATGCGTGTGAGTTCGATGGGATCGAACGCGCGCGCGGAGAAATCGAGCAGCAGGTGATTTTCGCAGAGCATGAGTCCCAGGTCGGCCGGCAATAGGCCGCGCAATTGCGATTGCGCGATGCGGCGGGCGGCGATGGGGTCGGCGCCGAAAATGATAAATCGCTCGGGGGGTGCCAGCGACGGATAGCTGCTCATCTCGAAGCCATCAAGCAGGCTGGCGGCATGCGCAATCGGGCGCAGCGCAGTCATCGGCCAGGTCGCGCCGACTGGCGTGATGAGGATATGCCATGTTGATGGGCGCTCGGGATGGGCGCTGGCCGGGGTTGTCAGCGAAAGCAGCTGCGCCAGCGTGAGCTTGCCGTTGGTCAACTGGACAATCGGGCTTGCCGGCGGGCTGAGGCGATCAAGCGGCACGGGCAGCGGCCCATGATCGCGCGCCGCCTCGTTAAAATATGCCTTGAAGCCCGCGCTGTCGGCCCACTCGGAAAAAATGACCCGGCGACGATGTACGGTCATCCGCCGGGCCAACACGACAAATACGCAAACCGCCGCCGTTAGCAGCAACGCAAGCAGCCAGAACACGCCCCAATGAAGCGGCGCTTCGGCCATTACAGCATGACATCGCGGGCAGGTCATTGGGTCGCATGATAGTCAAAACGGGGCGGGAGTTGGTGTGCCCGCCTTCTCGAATCAACCTAGGAAGTTACACGGTGATATCGCCCGTTTGGTACAGGTGGAACGCCGGCGAACACCGGCCTTTACTGTTAAAATCTCCGAGCCACGGCCGTAATTCGCACTTCGCTTAAAATAGCTGGATTTCGCGACGAGCTTTACGCTGGCACACCACCGTTGATGCTTACTTGGCGGCCTTTTTCCGGCGGCCTTTGCTTTTGGGTTGCCAGATGCCGGGGTCGCGGGCGGGGTCGGCAGGAATGTTGCCGGTCATACCGGGGGCGCCTTTGATTTCGTTTACCTTGTCGCGCAGTTGGGCAGCGCGCTCAAATTCCAGGTTTCGTGCGGATTGGAGCATTTCTTCCTCCAACAGCCGGATCAACTCCGTGCGATCGACGGCCTGCTCGTTGGCCTTGACGGCGGCGGCAACGGTTTTTCTGGCCTTTACCTCGCTTTCAAGGGTCTGGCGGATTGCTTTCTGCACCGTCCGGGGGGTGATGTTGTGCTCGGTGTTGTAGGCCTGCTGCAGGGCGCGGCGGCGGTTGGTTTCGTCAATGGCGTACTGCATGGCCGGAGTGATCGAATCGGCGTAGAGGAACACCTTGGCGTTGACGTTGCGGGCGGCGCGGCCGATTGTCTGAATCAGGCTCGTTCCCGAGCGCAGAAAGCCCGCCTTGTCGGCGTCGAGTATTGCCACCATCGACACCTCCGGCAGATCGAGGCCTTCGCGCAGCAGATTGATCCCGACGAGCACATCGAAATCCCCCTTGCGCAGGTCGTTCAAAATCTCGACGCGTTCGAGGGTTTGAATTTCGCTGTGGAGATAGCGGCCGCGGATGCCGGCTTCCTGAATGTAGGCGCTTAGGTCTTCGGCGAGGCGCTTGGTGAGGGTCGTGACGAGGCACCGTTCGTTGATCGCGGCGCGCTTTTTGATTTCGGAAAGAAGATGGGGAACCTGTCCCTGGGCCGGCATGACAAAAATTTCGGGGTCAACCAGACCCGTCGGCCGGATAATCTGCTCGACGATTTCCCCACCAGTGGCGTCAAGCTCAAATTTGCTGGGTGTCGCGGAAACAAAGACTACTTGATTCCAGAGTGTTTGGAACTCCTCGAACCGCAACGGCCGATTGTCCAGGGCGCTGGGCAGGCGAAAGCCATGCTCGACGAGTGTTTCCTTGCGCATGCGATCGCCGTTGTACATCGCCTTGAGCTGCGGGAGGGTGACGTGCGATTCGTCAATGATGAGCAGATAGTCCTTGGGAAAATAATCGATCAGCGTGTGGGGTCGATCACCGGGCTGGCGGCCATCAAGGTGGCGCGAATAGTTTTCGATCCCGGGGCACATGCCGACTTCGAGCAGCATCTCGATGTCGTACTTCGTACGAGCGAGCAGGCGCTGCGCCTCGAGGAGTTTTGCCTGGCTGCGAAGTTGTAATACGCGGTGATCGAGTTCTTCGCGGATCGAAGCCACGGCGCTTTGGATGCCGCTTTCGGGCATGACGTAATGAACGGCTGGGTAGATGAAGATCTGATCCTTCTGCATGAGGATTTCGCCAGTCAGCGGATTGACGGCGTGCAGGCCGGTGATTTCTGAGCCGAAAAACTCGATGCGCCAGGCAAATTCCTCATATGCCGGATGCAGCTCGACCACGTCGCCGCGCACGCGGAACGTGCCGCGTTTGAAGTCGATGTCGTTGCGGGCGTACTGAAGATCGATGAGCTTACGGAGCATCTCATCGCGATCGGTTTCGACACCGGTGCGAATGGCAACGACGCTGTTTTTGTAATCCTCCGGCGAGCCGAGCCCGAAAATGCAGGAGACAGAGGCTACGATGACAACGTCGCGCCTCGAAACGAGGTTGCTGGTAGCGCTGAGGCGCAGGCGATCGAGATCGTCGTTGCGGCTGGCATCTTTTTCGATGTAGATGTCGCGCTGGGGGATGTAGGCTTCAGGCTGGTAATAGTCGTAATAGCTGACGAAATAGCCGACGGCGTTGTTGGGAAAAAGCTCCTTCATCTCCTCGTAGAGCTGGGCAGCCAGCGTCTTGTTGTGGGAGATGATCAGCGCCGGACGATTGAGGCGCGCGATGGTGTGCGCCATGGTGAAGGTTTTGCCAGTGCCGGTGGCGCCCAGCAGCGTTTGATAGCGCGCTCCGGAACCGAGTGCGGCTTCAAGCCTGTCGATGGCCTGCGGCTGATCGCCCTGCGGGGTGAATGGACTGACGACCTCGAATGCATCCATGGCGGGATTGTACGCCGCGAAACGGAACGCGGGCGCGACGAATTTCTTCTGCGGGCTTCAGTTGGGCTGGGAAGCTGGCGCGGGTGATTCGTCGTCGGTCGGAAAGCGAAGATAGGGGGCGAGATTGCGGGCGCCGGCCGGGCCAATCCCTTTGACCTTTTGAAGATCAGCGAGGGTGCGAAATGCCCGCTGGCCGGGATTTTCGCGCGTGACGCGTTCGCGATATTCGACGATGGCGCGGGCGGACGCCTCGCCAAGATCGGGCAGTGACGCCATGGCCGACCAATCGGCGGTATTGGGATCGAGTCGGCTATCGAGTTCGCTTGCCCGCAGCGCATCGCCGGGCGGATCGGAAATTTGCGTTGAATCCCGCCGGGCGCGCAGCGCCAGTGAAACGCCGAAAACCAGCAGGCAAAGCGAGAGAATGCGACGCTGGGATCGCGTCCAGATCATGGTAGAGGGGGGCTACTTTCGCATGAAGGGCGCAAATTGTTGGCGCATCTGCTGAAGTTTTTCGAAGGCGGGCTTGGGCTTGAAAACGTCGTCGAGCAAACCGCCGGCCGGCAAGGTGGGATGAATATCCGCAAGGTTTGACCAGGCGATACTTTCGACGAAGGGCTTGCTGAGCGCCATACGGTAGACGGCGTCGAGCCAGTCTGCCTGAAGCTGCGGATCCCACGGCCGATGCCAGCGCCCCCCGGCGGCGGGGTCAAGACGCCCGCCGGATCGATCTTCGGGATCGGGCGTGGCGCGGCCAGGCACGCTGACCGCGGTGATGAAAACCGGTCGGCCGATGGACGAAAACCGATCGAGCATGGTGCTGATCTGAAACAGATCGCGCATGTACATCCCCTGCTGCGGCACTCCCATTTCCAGTTCGAGAGCAAAGCCGTCGAAATTGATGCCGGCTTGAGCGCACATTTCGGCATACAGGATCGGGCTGACACTGGTGGAGTTGCGGGCGTGATATTCGCCGAAGGGCTGGCTGATGTTGATGAGTGTACGGGCGCTGGGGAGGATGGTTTTTACTTGCGCGACGACGAGGCGGGTCAATTCGATCATCTGCTCGAACGTGAGCGTAAATGCGCTGTTGGTGCTGACGCCGCCGATGACATTCCAGAGACTGACAGCCTTGCGATACCGGCCTACGAGCTTCTGGACGTGCTCATAGGCAAGTTCACGCAGAGTGTCGAAGTCGTTTTCCCAAATGAACATCCACTCGGGAAGCTCGGTTTCGATGAGGTTCACCAGCGGGCCGGCGATAATCGGCATTCGCTTGCGCGTGAGCAACTCAAACCAGCCGTCGCAGACCTGTGGCTCGAACGCGCCTTCCTGCGGCTGAATGAGCTTCCAGCGGGTGGGAACAACAGCGTAATCAAAATTGCCGGGGAGCGTTTCGCGATAGCCCGGGCTGGCGCTTTCGCAGTCGATCTGGCAGCCGAACATGTGCTTGACGAAAGTGCCCGACTGCCGCCGGCGATTGAGCAGCAACTCGGCGTGGAAGAGCGCCAGCTCTTCGCTGAGCGCGACGGACATCATGAGCGATTCGTCTGCGAGCGTGGCGGCGACCCCAGGCTCATCCAGTTTTCCCAGCGCGTCGGCGAGAAGACCCTGGGCTTCGCGAAAGGATTTCAGAAAGGATTCGGCCTTTGGGAAATCGAAAAGGTTCCAATCCTCCTGCTTCTGCACGATCTTCATCAGGCGGAACCGCGCCAATTCCACGTTGAGGTTGTAAGGCTTCAGCCGTGGCGGAAGGCGCGTGGTTTCGAGATGAAACGCGCCCATCGGGCCGACATCCCATAGCAGGCTGACGCCCATCGCATGGCCATCAGCGCGGCTGATGGTGATCATGCCGTCGCGCATCGAAACATCGGCGGGCATCGGCACGGATTCGGGCCCAACGGCGCAGACGGCGACCGGGGCGAAATCAGCGAGCTTCTGCCCGTTGCGATACGCTTCGAAGCGAATGGCCGGCTTGGTGAGCCGAAACTGCGGTTCCTGTGTGGCGGCGCTGGTCATGAAATACTGTGGACCTCTGATGCGTCAGCTTAATGATTGGGGCGCTGGTGTGAAGTGCGTTTAATTGCAACCGGCACCGGGCATTTCATTTGATGTTGTCAAGATTGCGCGCGTATTGGCTTCCATCGCTGAGGGGTTCGAAATCGGGCTCGGGGAGCTTGGGCGCCTCGGGAAGGGTCAATGCTTCGCGCCGCCAGTCGCGGGCGCGGCGGAAAGTACGGGCCGCCCACCATACGCATGCCGCAAAGGCCAAAACGTACAGGCAGACCCAGCGATCGATGGTGCGCACGCGGTGCAATTCGATGATGGCATTCCATGCGCACTGAATCGCCAGAACCACTCCGGCCGCGCAGCCAATGACGTTGTAGGACCAGCCGACATGGGCCGACACCCGCAGGTTGGCGACGGCGCGAATACGTTTGGCGTCCAGTGCATCCTGGTCGCCCCGATTGGAAGATGATTCTTCGTCGGCCGATTCGCTGTCGAAGGATTCTGCGCCGAGTGACACCGCGCCACCGCACGCGGGACATCCAAATACGTCGATTTTGCTATCGGCCACACTTTCGTCGAGTTCGAATCCGCAGTGTGGACAAAGAAGCTGCGCCCGCTCGGCCGACGCCGAAAACATATCGGCTTCGTCGGGCAGATGCGTGCCGTTTCCGTTGGTATGCGGGGCGGCGGAATGATCCGAGGGGAGCATGCCCATATTACGCACGGTGCGCCGTGAAGTTGCGGCCGTGGGCATCGCAGGGTGCTTTGCGGTAACATGCCGGCATGATTCTCGCGGGCGATATTGGCGGAACAAACAGCCGGCTGGCGATTTTTGACGCAGACCTGAACAAGGTTCACGAGGGAAAGTTTCAGAACAAGAATCGATCCGGACTGGGTGAAATCGTCCAGGAGTTTCTGCACTCCACCGGCGCCAAGCCGCAGCGCGCTGCGATGGGGATTGCCGGGCCTATCAAGGGTGGGCGCGTGCGGATGACAAATCTACCATGGGATGAATTTTCCGAATCGGGGCTATCGCAGCAGCTTGGCATTCCAGCGGTTGCGCTAATCAACGATCTGCGCGCTCATGCGGAGGGGATCGAAGTTCTGCCGGCCGACAGGTTCGAGACGCTGATCGCCGGCGCACCGCAGGCTGGCGGCAACCGGGCGGTGATCGCCGCCGGAACGGGCCTAGGAGAGGCGGGGCTTCTGTTCGATGTCGCCACTAAGCGCTATCAATCGTTTGCCTCGGAAGGCGGCCATTGCGATTTTTCGCCCCGCGAAGAGCGAGAGGATCGATTGCTCGCATTTCTACGCAAAAGCGGCAAGCCGCCGACGTGGGAAAGCGTGCTGTCCGGGCCGGGCTTGCGCAACTGCTATGATTTTGTAACCGACCCCTCGGAGCCGAAGGTGCACGGACATCTGCCGCCAGATCCCGCGCCGGCGGACATTACTCAGGCAGCAATGAACGACACCAGCGCCGCCGCAGCGCTGGCGATGGATCTTTTTATTTCGCTGTATGCGTCCGAGGCGGGGAATCTCGCGTTGAAGATGCTGGCCACGGCCGGCGTGTATCTCGGCGGGGGCATTGCGCCGCGCATCATCGAAAAGTTGAAAACACCAGCGTTCGTCGAATCGTTTCGCCGCAAAGGGCCGCCGAAGATGCGTGCAATGATCGACGCGATACCAGTATACGTCATTACATTCGACAATTGCGGACTGTACGGGGCGGCAAATTATGCGCGGCGGATGTGACGTGGCCCCAGGAACCGGTGGGCCGGCGAATGCCATGCGGCCATTCCGCCGCTACCAGCGTTTACGTTGTTGGGCGACCTTCATCGGCAAACCGAAGAGGTCGATGAAACCGCGGGCGGCCGTGACGTCGTAGCCTTCCATGCTGAAGCTGGCGAGCTGGGGGTCGTAGAGTGTGTTGGGGCTTTGCGCGCCGACGTGCATCGCCCGGCCCTTGAACAGACGCACCTTCGCTGTGCCGGTGACGGTTGCGTTTGTGTGATCGAAAAATGCCTGGAGCGATTCGCGCAGCGGATGAAACCACTGGCCGTAATAAACCAGTTCGGCGTACCGCAGCGACGCCTGCTGCTTGAAATGGAGCGTATCGCGTTCGATGCAGATTTGCTCTAGCGCTTTGTGAGCCTCATAGAGAATCGTACCGCCTGGCGTTTCGTATACGCCGCGCGATTTCATGCCGACAAGGCGATTTTCCGCCAGCACGGTCAC
>JBBQCK010000039.1:0-10071 GCA_038318605.1 Tepidisphaerales bacterium
GTAGAGCAGGATTCCCGGATACGCGCCTTTTGCCGCCGGCTGGGCGAGGTAGGTGCGCATGGCGCTGCCATCGACGCTTAATTCGATTTCGTGGGTGGTGATGCGCATGATCGGCATGATATCGCGACGGCCGGCGTGGTCATCCACATGCGCAATAAAAGCGCCGCCGATCGGATCGGTCCACATTGGGACGATGGCGATCGGCGGCGCACGACGATTGAAAGAAAGGGCGTTGTCCGAGTTTGCTTACCGGCTGCGGTAGCTGAAGTTGATCGACAGTCCGCCGCCGTAAGATGGACGATAGCAGGATGAACTGCGATAAGCCGGAGCGCAGTAGCTCGGCGCCGCGTACCGATAGACCGGTGCACAATAGGTCGGCGCCGCATAGCTATAGCTGTAGACCGGGGCGCAATAGGTCGGCGCGCTGTAGTAGACGGGTTCGCGATAACTCGCGTAGTAAGATGGCGCGTTGTAGCCGCTCGAGTAGGAGATGGAGACGCCGCTCGAATAGCGCGGCGCGCGGTCATCCCGGTCGTAATTCCCGTGCGACGAGGTGGAGTACGTCGGCCGGTAATAGTCGCGGGAATAGGTGGTCCGAACTTCCCGACCATCGTCGCGGTAATAGCGCGATGAAGACGACCAGCGATCGGCCGAGGCGATTGCGGGCAGCAAGGCCATGCCAAAAACGGCGAGCAATGCGGTTCGAAGGGTGCGCATGATGGAAAACTCCTATCTGGCGTCGCACAAGGTCCGGCAACGGTCGGCCGATGGGCGACGGGTTTCTTGATGCAATGGTAGACACGCTTTCATCCCCGGAGTTGGTCCTTTGCAAAATTGGCGACAAAAACCGCCGTTATTTGAAGCTGGAAGGGGTTTGCGGTTCGATATCACGGTAAGCGGTCGGGAGAAACCGCGTTATGGAGGGTTATTCAGCCTTGTCCCGGCGGGTATGCGTCGGCCATGCCATGGGTAACGTCTGTAACAACCTTGCCGGTTGTGATTGGTAATAGGTATACTGCGGCCTCACTCAGCCAGAACGGCGACACACGCACAATCCCGTGCCTGACGAGGCGTGGGCGAGGAACACCCAATGATTCGCAACCGGATTTCAAAGCGTCAAGGGTTTCGGCCGGCCTGCGCCGCGCATCTTTTGCAGCAGGCAGGCTCGGCCGCCATCGAACAACTCGAAGCGCGTCAGCTTCTCTCAGCGACAGCGTTCCCGTCGGGCACGATGTCGCTGAAGGACGGCGTGATCACCGTCAACGGCACCGACCGCAATGATCGCATCCAGATCAATGTCCTGCGAAACAACCTCGATACGCTCGAGGTGAAGCTCAACTCAACGCGCCGGGTCTACAGCACAACTGTGGTGACGAAATTCGTACTGCGCGGCGGCCTTGGCGATGACCGCATCGTGGTCGATGACACCTTCAAAAAACTGACAACCCCCGTCTGGGCCGATGGCGGAGAGGGCAACGACACCATCGCCGGCGCATCGGGAAATGATTCGCTTTACGGCGGCGATGGCAAGGATCTCCTGATTGGCAATGACGGCAACGACCGCCTTCGCGGCGGGGCGTTTTCGGATCGGCTGATCGGCGGCAGCGGCGCGGATACTGTCTTCGGCGATTCCGGGCCGGATCTCATCGGCTCCGGCAAGGATGCCGGCGATCAATCCTTCGGCGGCACCGGCGACAACCACATTGACCGCTCGTACGGTTTTCAGCTCAAGCCGCAGATTCTGCTCGGCACAAAGCGCGTCGAACTTCCATCCCGTTTTAACGCCAACGTCACCGGCCTGACGCCGGATCAAATCAACAAGGCCTACGGATTCGACAAACTCACCACTGGGAAATACCAGTCGATCTTCGGCGATGTCAACGGCGGCCTGAAGCTCGGCGAAGGACAGACGATCACCATCATCGGCGCCTTCAATTCCCCCACGCTGCAGGCCGATCTCGATGCGTTTTCCGATCAGTTCGCCCTGCCCAAGACGACGCTGGATATCGTCTTTGCCCAGGGCACTCCGATCGTCAACGCCTTCTGGGCGTCAGAACTGGCGCTGGACGTTCAGTGGGCACACGCCATCGCGCCGAACGCCAAGATTCGCCTCGTTCTCGCCGAGACCGACTTCACCAGCGATCTGCTGGCTGGCAATCCGTTTAATCCCACGCTCGTCCCCGCTATCGACGTGGCTACCAATCTTGCCAAGGATGGCGGCGTGGTCACGATGAGTTTCGGCTCCGACGAGCAGGACACCGATCTCGATCTTTCGACCAAGTTCAACAACGTCAACACACCGCTGATTTCGTTCATCGCCTCGTCATCCGACACCGCGGGTGAAATATCTCATCCGGGCGTCGATCCCAGCGTGCTTTCGGTCGGCGGCACCCAACTCAGCGTCGATACCGATGGAACCTACGGCGGCGAATCGGCGTGGGAAGACGGCGGCGGCGGTGTTTCAACGGTTTTCACCCGCCCGATTTATCAGGAAGGCGTGACAGTAAACGGCAATGAAATCGGCGATTTCCGCGTTGTGCCGGATGTGTCTATGAACGCGGATCCCGACAGCGGCGTGGCGGTCTTCAACACCACGCCGGATGAGTTCAACGACACGGGCTGGGCGGCATTTGGCGGCACATCGCTGGCAACGCAGACCTGGGGCAGTTTGGTTACTCTGGCAAACCAGCTTCGTCTGGCGTTCAACGACAACGACTACATCGGGCGCGATCTGAACAAGCTGGTCTACTCGATCGGACGCATCAACCCTGAAGACAACTACAACGATATAACCGTCGGCGCCAACGCCAACCCCGCCCTGCCCGGCTTCGACCTGGCAACCGGTTGGGGCACGCCGAAGGCGGAAAACCTGATCCCATCACTTGGGGGGTTCTTGTCGGGCGCGATGGACGTCCACGCGAACTACACGGCCGCGGCGGCGCAATCGACTCCAGATCGCGCGATCATCAATTTCTTCGGCGCCGGCGGGCTGACGCTCACAAAGACGACTGTCACACTCACCCTTGCCCTGACGCAGGGCAACGGCGGGTCGGCGTTTCTGCTGCTCAACAATCCTTTGACCCGTCGCGGTAAAACCGGATTCGCCGGTACCGCCACAGCCGTCGTGGGGCTGAACGATGGCAACGGCGCGATCTTCAATTTGATTATCAAAGGACGGGTTTTCCGCACCAGCAAGGGCCTGGCCTACGCGGTCGGCACGTTCTATTCGGTCGGCTTTGATGGGAAAATACTCGACCGTTCATTCAACCCGATATTTGAGGGAAGTTTTGAACTGTCGTAGTTGCGGTGCGAGGCGGATCCGTTCAGCCGCTTGATTGAATCAAACCGGGCGATGGATGATTTCCATCGCCCGGTTTTTATTTGGCGACCGCAACCTGCAAGGCGCTGGCGTTCGAATTTACAAGCGGTGCATCGGCCCGCCGACTGCGGAGGATGATCAAGACTGCACCGACGACAAGCAGCACGCCGGCCGGTATGAGGAGGGCATCTGTTTTCTGCAATATGGCGAGCGATTCGGTGGGGTCGGACTTTGTCCGCCAGTGATCGGCCTTGAGATATTGCCAGATCATGAACAACTGCGCCGCATCATAACAGCCGTGCGCGATCATCGCGGGATAGATCGAGCCCGTCCTCAACAGCAGCAGGCCGAGAATCGTGCCCAGCGCGAATCGAATCGGCAGGCCGTGCAGATTGAGATGCGCGATCGCGAAAAGGGCGGCGGCAATAACGGCGGCCGTTAACGGTTTTGCGCTCTTGCGAACCGCGCACAATATCGCCCCGCGGTATAGCAATTCCTCGCAGACGCCGGCCAGTATCGCAACGGATGAAATAGTCAAAACCGGGTGATACCGAAGCGCCAGCACGAACAATTCCGCGAGTGCCTCCGACTGCGCCGGATCGGCCGGCCAGAAGTGGCTCTGCAGCCGCGAAAGCGCGGTGGCAATCGGTGTGAGCCCGATGCCGAGCATCGCGGCGGCAACCA
This sequence comes from Tepidisphaerales bacterium, assembly GCA_038318605.1. Classification (GTDB taxonomy): domain Bacteria; phylum Planctomycetota; class Phycisphaerae; order Tepidisphaerales; family Tepidisphaeraceae; genus JBBQCK01. The sequence continues at coordinate 4,004 of JBBQCK010000039.1, forward strand.
ATGTCAATGGCGCAACGCGATTCAGCGAAAACGTCTCGCGAATGCGCCATCGCCCGGCCAGCGCGAAAAGCGCCGTCGGCGCAACAAATAGCAATAGCTGGTTGCCATAAACGGCCGCCAGCAGGCCATGCTTTTTAAACTCGGGGCTGATGTAGAACAGCAGCAGCACGGTGACTGCAAAAAGCGCGATCGCTTCGTCGATTGCAGGCAAACGCGGCCGCATCCGGGTCAACCCGCGGCGCAGCCCGCCGATCGAAAAGGGTTCCCATGCCGGATTGACGAGCTGTTCGTTGGTAAACAGCCGCGAAGCGGCGCTGACCATCAGGCCCGCATAGCAGCAGGATGAAATAAACGAGAGTATGAACGCGCCGGCCTGCGCGTGGCCGGTAAGGACTTCACGGATGATCAGCGTCGTCGAAACAACCGGTGTCACCAGCAGGCCCGCGGTAACCTGCGGCTCGGCAATGCTCACGGCAACGCTGATGAGCGGAATCAGCATGACCGGGGTGGCATAAGAATTGGCCTCGCGAAAATTGCGGGCGAATAATCCAACGGAAAGCACCAATGCCGAGAAAAAAATCAGCGAAGGCACCACCGCAACGAACGTCAGCAGCAGTGCCAGCGGCGGAATCTGCAGGTCGTGCAGCGCCGGCGTGTCCATGACGCTGAACGTACGCCATAAGACCAATGACATGCTGACAAGGTTTAGTCCCGCCGTCGCCAGACTGGTGATCAGGACCAGGCTTCCCTTGGCCAGGAGCAATTCGGTGCGCGACACGGGCGAGACCAGGAGTGTTTCCAGCGTTCCGTTTTCTCGCTCGGTGGTCGTGGCGTTGATGGCCGGGAAAAAAGCCCCGAGCATGCCGGTCAGCAGAAGGATATTGGGCAGAAGCATCGAGAGCAGCTTGCCGAAGCGCTGGCGGCCGGAAGCGATGTCCTGCACATCGCGATCGATCGGGCTGAAGATGCGTTTAATCGAGCTTTGCGTCGATGGCTCGGTCGCGTTTTCCCGCGGGACGCCGTGGGCATCGAGCTGAGCATCGATTTCGCCGTTGACCCGCTGCTCGAGGATCCATCGCTCGTAATCATCGAGCAGCGCATTGAGTCGGCGCTCGATGACAGCAGCCTCGGTGCGGCTTCGATCGACGAGCACCGTCATCGTCACTGGCCGGGATGCCAGCGCATCCTGCTGGGCGCTATCCGGTAGAATGAGCACGCCGTCGATGCGCCGATCGGCCAGTGCTTCGCGGGCATCACCGCTGGGCGTGTAGAGCCGCATATGCTTGCTGATCTCGAGTCGATGAAACAGCTCCGGGGCGGCCGATGGGTTGATCACCGCCACGAGATCGACGTGCTCGGAGATCTGCTTCTGCCGGGACATCCCGAGGCCGGCAACTCCGAGAAAAATCAGTGGATAGAGGACCAGCGGAATGCCAAACATGACGATCATGCTTCGGCGATCTCGCAGGGTTTCGCGCAGCTCTTTCAGGAAGACGGCTTTGATGTGGGAACGACGCATTCAGGTCATTACTTACCCGACAAAGACGACAATGCGAAACGCCCGTCGGGGATTACATGCGTCCGCGATATTATTGGCCGCCGCGGTTGTTTGAGCGAAAAATCTTACCGAATACTGCTGGTCATGGGCGAGATTCTGGGTGCGGTAAAATCGTGCGACAAGGCGCAGGCGCCGGCACTATGTCGCACCCGTTGCAAAGCATCCCATTGCCGCCCAACCCGCGCAAGGGATAATGCCAACAACACGGGAGCGAAATGCAATACTTTATTTCCGCATTCCGCGCCGACCACACCCAGACAGCGCTGAAATGCGCCAACCCATGGAATCACGCGAGGCATATCTAGGCGGCGTGCGATCGCTGGTTGTCAAGCTCGGAACGCAACTGCTCTCCGATCGCGAGCGCCGGCTCGACACCGCATACATCGCTGAGATGGCGCGGCAGATCGCGCTGCTGCGGCAGCGCGGGCTCGCGGTGACGGTGGTGTCATCCGGCGCGGTGGGGGCGGGCCTGCGCGAGCTTGATCTTTCACGCCGCCCCAGCGATCTGGCGCGCCTGCAGGCTGTCGCCGCCGTCGGCCAGCGACGGTTGATGGACGCCTGGGCGGCGGCCTTCTCGCCTCACAAAATGCCCGTGGCGCAGATTCTCCTGACCCGCGACGACATCGACAAACGCGCTCGATTTCTTAATCTTCGCAACACCATCTCCGAGATACACGCTCTCGGCGCGATTCCGATTATTAACGAGAACGACACCGTCTCCACTGATGAATTGATCAAAATTTCGTTCGGCGACAACGACATCCTCGCCGCCGCCGTCACGCAGGCGCTTCGCGCCGATCTGCTGGTACTTCTCAGCGTTGTGGATGGAGTGCTGGATGAAGGTGGCAAACCCATGCGCCTCATCGGCTCCATCGAAGAGGCGCGGTCGATGGTACGCCGTGAAAAAAGCGCACTTGGAAAGGGGGGCATGAATTCAAAGATCGAGGCCGCCCGCGTGGTGACCGGCTCTGGCGAATCGATGGTTGTCGCCGACGGGCGGATGAACGACATCCTTTTACAGGTACTCGCCGGCGCCGAGGTGGGAACGCTCTTTGTGCCCAGCGCCCGCCGCCGGCGCGATTCATGGCGTCGTTGGATGATCAGCGCCCGGCCGGTCGGCGCGGTGGTGGTCGATGCGGGTGCAGAAAAGGCGCTCTGCCACAACGGCAAAAGCCTTCTGCCGGCCGGCGTGGTCAAGGTTGAAGGGGACTTCGGCAAGGGGGATCTGATCGCCGTGCGCCTGAGCGACGGAAAAAGCATCGCCCGCGGCCTGACGAATTATTCGGCGCAGTCGGTTCGCCAGATACGGGGGAAAAAATCCGCCGAGGTTCGCGCAATGCTTGGCGAGGCGGCATACGAGGAAGTCATCCATCGCAACAATCTACTCGTTGATTGATAGACCACTGGTTTGAATGTGTCATCCGATGCGCGCTCGCCGGCAAGGGGTCAAAGGTCAGCAACATTAACTTTCCGGGATTTCGCGGCGCATTGGGGCATTTGGTAAGGCGGAAGCTCTTACCTGATCCAGTGGGTTGGGCACCCTTGCCCGACATCGGCCGAAGGCCGATCTATTGCCAAGCCCTCAGCTTTGCCGCTGCGCGGCAAGTCGGACAGGAGTGTCCTACCCACCAGATGGATTGCCTGGGGATGAACTGCGAGTTGGGGCGGTGGCGGTGTGGCGTTCAAAACCCACCACCCCGAGGGCGATTGGTCGTCTGCCGCACGATGCATATCGCGGTGGCTGCGTTCCTCAAGACGTCGTGTCGTCCGCGGCCGCGCATAGCGCGGTGGCTGTGTGCATCAAGACGTCTTATCGTCCGCGGCCGCCAGTTCCACGGCTTTGCGCAACGCGCCGCCGGCCGACTCCAGTAAAGCTATTGCGCCGTCGGCCTTCAGTCCCGCCCGATGCATCAGCACCGCGACCTTGACATGCCCGTCCGCCGACGAAAGCAAAGCGTCGGCCGCCGCGTGATCGACATTCTCCAGTTCCATGACAATCCGCGCCGCACGGTCGCGCAGCTTGGCGTTGGTCGCCCGTAGATCGACCATCAAATTTTCGTGGACTTTGCCAAGCCGCACCATGGCCAGCGTGGTGATTGTGTTCAGCACGAGCTTGGTCGCGGTGCCTGCCTTGAGGCGGGTTGATCCGGTCACAATCTCGGCCCCCACCAGGGGGCGGATCACCAGATCGACCGCCGTCTCGCCGGCAACCGGCTGTACGCACGAGAGAAAAATCGTCTTTGCGCCGAGCTCCTTCGCGCGAGCAAGCGCGCCGTGAACAAACGGCGTCGTCCCGCCGGCGGCAATGCCCATGACTACGTCGGCCAGGCCGACCTGCCGCGCGTCGATCTGCGCGGCGCCGTCGCCGGCGTTGTCTTCGGCGCCTTCCTGAGCGACAAACATCGCCTCGCGCCCGCCGGCAATAATACCCTGAACCTGATCGGCGTCGCATCGAAACGTCGGCGGGCATTCCGATGCATCAAGGACCCCCAGCCGCCCGGACGTTCCCGCGCCGACGTAAATTAGCCGCCCGCCAACGCGCAGCGCCGCCGCGACCATCTCAACCGCCCGGCCGATCGCTTCGCTCTGATTCCTTACTGCCTGTACCGCCCACGCATCCTGGTCGTTCATGAGCAATACAGCCTGCTCGATGGGCATTCGGTCCAAATCCCGACTTTGTTCAAGACGTTGTTCCGAAAGCAGATGGGCGCGCTGCATGGCTCGAACATTACCCCGGCCCGCGCGGATGTCACATCGGGCACTTCTCGTTTATACTGTGCCTTTGACAACTCCGATTCCATGGAAGACCGCGTCACACCCGTTCGGCTTGACTTGAAGAAAGATGAGAAACTGACCATCGAATGGAAAGATGGTACGGTTTCGGTCTATCCGATCGGTCAACTGCGGGCCATGTGTCCGTGCGCCATGTGCAAGGGTGATCGTGAGCAAAAGCAGCAGCGGCCGCGCTCGCTAACCATCCTGCCGGGCAACTATGCCGCGCCGCTGTCGGCAATGTCGGCCGAACTCGTGGGCAATTACGCACTTCGGTTGGAATGGTCGGATCAACATGCCAGCGGCATCTATTCATTTGTCTACCTGCGATCGATCGATCCCCGCGCCGCTTGAACTTCTGCTTGCGCTGTGCATTGTTCGCATACCGTCGCGATCGTTCGCCGCGGCCATTTCATGGAGATTAGATGAGCTTTTTGACAGTAAGAGGCATCGTTTTGGCAGTGTGTCTGTTCTTCGCATCCTGCGCATCTGGCTCGGCGCCAGTCAACCGCCCTGTGGATGAACAATCCAACGCGACCAACCCTCGCGCGGCAAGCGACGACACATTTGCGCCGGCCGCGCTGACTCTAAGTGCCGGTCCGACAACGGTGGCTGACGGCCAACCCGCCGGCCTGTTTGATAAAGGCGACTGGATCGCCGAACTGGATCTGGGCTATACGATGCCGATCCGATACCGCCCGTTCGTCCGCAAGCGCGGCCGGCCGGTCGGCGAGCGCGTGGATGATGTTTCATCGCTTACGCTCGCCGTTGACTACTACATCTGGGATGGCTTCAGCATCGGTGCCCAGGCCAGCGGCCTGTACATCGATCAGGACCAGGACAACGCCGGTGCTGGTTCGCTATCTCTCCGCGCGCGCTGGCACTTTCTTCGTGGCGAGAATGACAAATGGTCGATCTACACCGACGCCCAGGGTGGCCGCATGTGGCTGAGCACCGCCTCGCCGCCGACCGGAACAACATATAACTGGATCGGCTCCTGCGGCCTCGGGGGAACCTATCGCATCGATGATCGATGGAACGTCGCTGGCGGTGTGCGCTATTATCACTATTCCAACGGCAACGAGCACGGCGTGGAGAAAAATCCGGCCTTCGATGGTGTCACGTTCTATGCGGGTGTGATGTATTCGTTTTAGAATATTCGCACGCATGGCGAAAAACCGGGTTCAATTTCTTTGCAATCACTGCGGATCGGTGCATCCAAAGTGGATGGGCAAATGTCCCGACTGCGGGACGTGGGATGCACTCGAGGAATACAAGGCCCCAACCTTTGACGCACGATCCGAGGCAACCCGTCCGGCGGGCGCTCGCGCCCATGAGGCCGTGGTGGCAGCCGAAGCGACGCCGATCGATCGAATCGACGAATCCGCAATTCAGCGAACGCCGACCGGCATCGGCGAATTCGACCGGGTGCTCGGCGGTGGGATCGTTCCCGGAAGCGCGGTGCTGGTCGGCGGCGAGCCGGGCATCGGCAAATCGACGTTGCTTCTTCAGGTCGCAAGCGCTTTGGCGCGCCAAGGCGAAGGCGAAAAATCCCGCCAGCCTGAATCGCCGGTTCTATATGTCACCAGCGAGGAATCCGCGCGGCAAACCGCGCTTCGCGCCGGGCGGCTAAAGGCCTGCGGCGCCCGCCTGATGGTGCTGGCGGAAACCAACCTCGAACGCATCATTGCGCAGATACACAAAGTCGCGCCGTCGGTGGTGGTCGTTGATTCGATTC
>JBBQCK010000040.1:0-10021 GCA_038318605.1 Tepidisphaerales bacterium
ATCCCGTGGGCATTCTGCAGCCGAATACGTGGGGTTTGTGCGATATGCAGGGGAATGTGGGTGAACTGGTCCTTGCCGAGGTCAGGCCGCAGGACAGCGCCGAGGAAATTGAACGCCAAGACCGACATCCGACGCCATCGCAGTTAACAGACTGCGTTGTTGTGCGAGGGGGATCGGCAAATGCGAATCGAAACGACAGCCGAATTACCTGTCGGTTGTTCGAGTTCCGTGATAGCCGACGCAGCACTGTCGGTTTTCGGGTTGCGATCGACGGCAGCGCGTCGCCCCGTCCGTAGTGCCGGCTCCGTCGGCCATTTCATTTCGTTTTGTTTGGTAGATCTAAATTTCTTTTCCAATCCGCGTTGGTCGGCCGCGCGGATTGCACTAATCCCCCCATGTCTGTTACCTCAATCACCAGCGTCGATCCCGGACCGAGCATCGTCATGGATGCACGCCTTGGCAATAACACAACCAGTGGCGACACCGAAGGGGGCATCGGCAAGCAATCCGGCGGCGACTCAACCGCATTTCAGCGCCAGTGGGATGCAGACCTTTCCGACGGCTTCAATAGTGGATCGGTAAGATTTAAGCTGATTGCCTACAGCGGTGGTGGAACGAATAACGTCCTAGTTCAGTTTAATGCTGAATCGCCGATCTATTATTCAAACGCGCAATATGGGGATATAGGCACAATCGACATCCTTGCGAAAGCGAACGCGGCCGGGTGCGCCGCTACCTTTTCGGGCCTCACGGCGATTTATTCTTACGGCACAAACATCGACGAAACGGTAACGGTCGCGTCCAACCAACTGCCTTCGGCGAGCACGTTGAGTTCCGGCTCTTCCGCAGTGAGCGGCATTCGCATCACGCCGGACGCCAGCGACCATGATGTGCTGGTGGTGGATGGGTTTATCAACTTCTCCACCAATCTCTCCTCCCTCCCCGCCGCCGATGCGATAGCGATGACCATCGCAATTACCGCCCAGGCGCCCAGCTCCGTTCCCAGCAATCTGCCTCAGACGTTAACGGTCACGACGCCGCAGTTTTTACATCCATCGACCGCCACTGAGACCACGTCCGCCGATGCGTGGAATGGAACGCTGGAATACTGCGACTGGATGGAGGGGACATGGAACACGATGAACTTCGACGCGGCCACCACGGATGGTTATGTGCTGATCGGCCAGCTTTCGCTGGACACTGACAACCGCCAGTGGGTGCTGACAATCTGGTCATATCACAACATCGACCAGGAAGTGGACATCTGGGTGGGCCACAAGGATTTCGGTTCGACGCCGTACGGGGATTACTTCCGAACTTCGGGTTCGAGCGCGGTCAACATGTTGACAGTGGCTTGAGCGTTTCGGGCATCGCCAGAAGGCCGGTCTGACGATGCGCGCACGACCAATCGCCGGGGCCGGCACGGGGACAACGCGCGATGAAGAAGAAGATTTCCGTTCCGATCAATCTGACGCCCATAGCCAAGAAGGCGCTGGAAGGTGCGGCCGACAAGCGCGGCATGACTCAGACAGTCTACGCATCACGCGTGCTGGAGTGGTTCATCCGTCAGCCGCCCCTCGTGCAGAGCGGCATTCTTGGGCATTTCAGTCAGTTCTCAAGTCGCGACGCGCTGACTCGGCACATCGCGCAGGTGATGGCGGAGGTGTCGCAGGTCAAGCCCGCGCGCCGCACGACGGCCGGTACGGCGAGACAGGCCGGACGCGCCAGGCGTGGCGGCCGCTGATTGCTTGCCAGGCGGCCGCGATCGAGATGCGATGGGGGGAGAATCAGGCGGGGCTGCATGCCCAGGTCGCGACGGGCTGGGCGACGTTTTTAAAATGCATCGGCTCGGTGCGGCGACAGTTTGCGCGGGCCGGGTCATCCAGCAGGCTATAAAAAGCCTCGCTGGCGAGCACTTCCCAGGCAGGCGCGTGATCGCAGAGGCGCGACGCAAGATTCACGGTGTGGCCGACTGCGGTAAAGTCGCGGCGCTGATCCGATCCTATGGAGCCCACGACCGCCTCGCCGACATGCAGACCAACGCCAAGGCCAAGCTCCCATGCGTTGGCGTCGGTGACGGCGCGCACCTGTCTGATGAGATCGCTGGCGCAGCCGAAGGCGCGTGCAGCGGCGTCGCGCAGGGGCATGGCGGCCTGCTGCTGCCGAACCGATTCATCGGAAGCCTGATCGAGAAAGACGGCCATGACGCGGTCGCCGATGAATTTATCGACATCGCCGCCGGCGGAGATGACAATCTCGGCCTGCACGGCGAGCAGGCCATTCAGTTCGCGGACGAGGCGCGTCGCTTCGCGATCCTCGCTGAAGCGGGTAAACCCGCGCAGATCCGCGAAAAGCACGACGACGCGCTGCTCGGTTCCCATCAGCCAGGATGGATCGCTCCGCCCCTTGCGGACGGCCTCGGCGGTGAAACGTGAGACATAGGGCAGCAGCGCCAGCCGCTCGGCGAGCGAGACGATCATGTCATTGAAGACTTCCCCGACCTCGCGAATTTCGTCGTGGGTGCTGATTGATACGCGCGATTCGTAGTCGCCGGCCTGGAAGCGGCGAATCCCCTCGCTCAGGCGGCGCAGGCCGCGGGTAACGCTGCCAGCCAGCAGAAGGCCCGGTGCCATCGCAAGGGCAAATGCGCCCGCGCCGATGGCGAGCGCAAGCAATTGTTCGCTGTGAAGCTTGGCCATTAGCCGGGTCAGCTCGGCGTCCACCTGCACGATCGCAACGGGTTTGCCCGCAGCATCCATGATCGGGGCGTAGCCGCTGATCCATGAGCCGTGTTCGTCGGTGTAAAGGCCTGTGCTGCGGGGTTCGCCGTTTTTCCATGCGTCGCCGATGGCGGCGCGGTTTTGGGCGGGAATCATATAGGGTGAGCCGACGCAGACTTCGGGCTGAAGCATGACGACGAACTCGGTCTGCCCGTCGCCACGCTCGGAAAAAGAATCAGCTGATGTGGGACGCAGAACGGTGACTTCGCGGTCGCTCAGGCCGTTGATGTCGCGAACGCGAGCGAGGACATTTTTCGGGCGGGTGAAAGCGGGCGCCGTGGTGTCGGCGTTGTCATGGACGGCGGCGATGTCCTCGCCATGAAGCGAGAGGGCCGCGGTTCCCGCGACGCCTCGGACGAACGTTTGAAAATCGGAGACAAGCTGGCGTTTGCGAAACTCATAGGCGGCGACCCCCATCGCGCCGGCGACGACAAGGGCAACAATAGCCATTGCGATGAGAACCTTGGCTCGCAGGCCAAAGGCGATGTGAAGCCGATCAATCCACCCGCGCCGGCCGGTGACAAGGCCCCTGTTGCCCGTTGCCTGTTGCGAGTCGTTATGAGTTGCAGACGGCAATTGATGGGTTATGAATGATGAGGATTAATCAATACGGAAAATGCCCTACATGTCTGCATTTCTTCCGACCGGGCAACCGGCAATGGGCAACTGACAATCGCCAACTGAAAACTGACAACTGGCAACTTCCTCCTCTATTTCGCTCCGACCAGCGCCCCTCGCTTTTCCTTGATCAGCTTCAGAAGCGCCTTGTGCGGATCGGCGAATTTGGCGGTGCCTTCTTCCATCAGTACCTTCTCGAGTTGAGCGATGTCCACTTTCTTTTCGACTTCATCGACGATCGCCTTGGATGGGAACTGATCGATTTTGCGGGAATAGGACTTGCCGAGTTTTTCGACGGCGGCGTTGGTGGCCGGCGGGTTGGTCTGAATGTCGCTGCCTGCGAGGGCTTCGACGTATTTGTCGGCCGGGAGTTTCGGATCTTTGACGCCCGTGCTGGCGAAGATGATTTCCTGATGCAACGGCAGTTTCTTGTCGGCCCAGAATTCCTGATTGAGCTTCCAGAGCTTTTTGACGTTCACCAGGCCAACCAGACCCTGCGCATCGCTGGATAAGCTGGGGACGTGCTTTTCGGTGTATACATCGACACGGCTGACGAAGATGGAGTAGACGCTCTTGAATCGCTGCAAACCGTTCTTGCTGCGCTGGGCGCCGCGCCACACGTTTTCACGGGCGATCTTGTATTGGCGTTCGGAGAAGATCAGCGTGACATTGAGGGCCAGGCCCGCCGCCGCGAGTTCCTCGACCGCATCCAGGCCGGCCGGGGTGGCGGGGACTTTGATCATGCGGTTCATGTAGCCCTTGCCCCAGAGCTTGCCCAGCTCGATGTATTTTTTCACGCGGGTTGCATGGGGGAGGTTGCGCTCGCGATCTTCAAGAAGCGGATCGAGTTCGAAGCTGACAAAGCCATCCTCGCCATCGGTGGCGTCGTGGATATTTTGAAACTTGTCCTGAGCGTCGGAGACGAGGTAGTCGGTCATGGCCCAGGCGACCTGCTCGTCCGTCATGCCTTCATCGAAGAAGGTCTCCATGACCGAATCAAACCGGCCGGTCTTGAGCAGATCGGAGATAATAATCGGATTGGAGGTTGCGCCGGTTGCGCCCAGCCCAATGTTCTGATCGACGAGATCGGGATCAACGCTGTCGAGCCAGAGTTTGGTACCCGAGGCGACGAGGCTTTTGAGTGCCGAGGCCATGATTCACATCCTTCGAGAAATGCCGAACGGTCGGTCTGACTGTCGCAGAAACCCACGGGCGGAAATCGTAACTCTGAGGGGGGCGAACGTCCAGATAAACAAATTTTGCCCTTCAGTTGTCCGAAGCGCCCGGCGTGTCCTCTCGGCGGCACGAATGCAATGCTGGGGGCGCGGCGCAGCGCCGACAGAAAATCGATGCGTTAATTTGGAAGGGTGGGCTGCGCCGCCGGCCGCGATATGCGCGACGAACTTCAGGCGCCGGATCGGCGTTTTGAGTTCTCCCGCCTGTTGGAGTAATCTGGGATCGCCTTGCACCCCTAGCTCAATTGGATAGAGCATCGGTCTTCGGAACCGAGGGTTACAGGTTCGACTCCTGTGGGGTGCGTTGAAAAGTGTGTAACAAACGCAAATTGGACACGGCGTGCCACGCGCATAGCAGATGCCTGGAGATTTTATCGTCGAATTGCGCAGCCGATAGGCTGTCGTAAGAGATTGTAAACCCGCATTTTATGACTCATTGATCCGTGTATAAACAATCGTCGGACCGTGGTGGTTGTTTCGTGGCCGCCGTCGCGGTATGATTCCCGCCCCGCTGGTACGGGGTGACAAGAGATTTTTCGAGCTTTTCGAGGCAGTCATGGCACATAAGAAAGGTCAAGGCAGCACCCGTAACGGGCGCGACAGCAATCCGCAGTATCTTGGCGTCAAGAAATATGGCGGTGAGCTGGTCACCACCGGCTGCATCATCGTCAAGCAGCGCGGCACAAGGTTTCATCCCGGCTACAACGTCGGCATCGGCGGCGACGACACCCTCTTTGCCCTCAAAGATGGCAAGGTCGAGTTCCAGGGCCGCAAGGTGCATGTACGCGTTCAGGCCGCACCCGCCTGACGCGCGTGTCCTCCGGCATTTCTCGAAGCGACACACAGGCCACACTCTTCGGACCGGGCGCGCGATCGCCCGGTCCTTATGCTGCGCAAGCCGCCAACGGCGATCAACATCATGTTTGTCGATGAAGCCACCATTCATGTAAAAGCCGGCGACGGCGGCAACGGCTGCGTCTCGTTTCGCCGTGAAAAGTTTGTGCCCAAGGGCGGGCCCGAAGGGGGCGACGGCGGCAATGGCGGCTCGGTCATCTTTTACGCCGATCCAAACAAAAACACGCTGATGGATTTCAGCGGCAAGCACCATTGGAAAGCCCCCCGCGGCGTTGATGGCATGGGCAGCCGCATGGCGGGCAAAAGAGGGGAGGATCTGCTCATCCCCGTTCCGCCCGGCACGCAGATTTTCGATGCCGATCACAATGTGCTGCTCGCCGATCTCGATGAAGTCGATGCGCGCGTCACTATCGCACGCGCCGGCCGGGGCGGTCGGGGAAACTGGCATTTCCGTTCCGCAACCAACCAGACCCCGCGCTACGCCGAGCCCGGCACCGAAGGCGTCGAACGCAATCTCAAGCTCGAACTCAAACTGATCGCCGATGTCGGCCTCGTGGGATTGCCCAACGCAGGCAAAAGCACATTTCTGCGCGCGGTCTCCGCCGCCCGGCCAAAAGTCGCCGACTATCCGTTCACCACACTCGAGCCGCAGCTTGGCATCGCCGAATTGACCGGCGGCCGCCGGCTGGTCATCGCCGACATTCCGGGTCTGATCGAAGGCGCGCACAATGGCCTTGGCCTCGGCCACGATTTCCTGCGCCACATCGAGCGCACCCGCGTGCTTCTGCACCTCGTCGATCTTCACCCGGTTGACCAAAGCGATCCGGCGCAAAACTACCGCACCATCCGCGCCGAGCTCGACGCCTTCTCGCCGCTTCTGGCATCAAAACGCGAAATCATCGCCGCCAACAAGTCGGATCTCTCAATCGACGATGAGCAGATCGACCATCTGCGCGGCGAACTGGCCGGCAAGGAGATTCGCTCCATTTCCGGCGTCGCCCATCATGGCGTCTCCGACCTGCTCGAAGAATTGTGGTCTGCCGTCGCAGAGGAAAACGCGCGCCGTGCCGCCGAAGCCAAAGCCGCATCCAGCGCCGCCGACCAACTGGAACACGCCGAACAACCCGCCACGATCAACACACCGAGCAAACCTCCGGCCGCACAATCCGGGGTGCCAGCCGACGACGACGAATTGCCCCCGGCTGACGAGTCGCCGTCCGAATCCGCCGAATGAATCCGCCCATGCCCAACGTGCAAATCACTCATCGCCTGGGCATTCGCGCCGCAGCACTCGACGCCGATCCGCGCCAGGCCGCCATAAAGGCACGCGCGGGCGGGTTTGCGGGCATCCACTTCGATGCAAAATCGCCGGATATCGATCTCACAGCCCTCTCGCAATCCGGCCGGCGCGAGTTTCGCCAGATCGTCGCCGCCCAACAGTTGCAACTCATCGGTCTGAATGTTTCCCTCGGCCCAAAAGGCCTTGGCGCCTCGGCCGATCTCGATCACATTCTCGATCGCCTGCGCAAAATCATCGAAACCGCCGCCGGCCTTGCCGCGCCATTGATTTGCCTCGACATCGGCCCGCTGCCCGAGCCGCCACGAATTGCCCCGCAGCGCCCGGCCATCGCCCCCCAGCAGGCCGGCCTGTTGATCCTTCCCGATCCGCCTAAAGCCCAGCCCGCGCCGTTTTCAGAACCCATCCCCCTCGATGCACCTTTCGCCGCCCGCGTTGACAGCACACTTTCGGAATTGGGCAGCATCGCCGATCGATTCGGCGCGACCATCGCCTTTCGCACCGATCTTGCGAGCCACGCCGCCCTCGATCGCGCGATGGCGAGCGCGAATTGCCCTTGGTTCGGTATCGATCTCGATCCCGTCGCCATCCTGCGAGACCAATGGACACTGGATGAAATACTTTCCTGCTTCGCCGGCCGAATCAAACACTTCCGCGCCCGCGACGCCGCCCTCGGCGCCGACCGCCGCACCCAGCCCACCCCCATCGGCCAGGGTTCAACCCACTGGCCCGACCTGCTCGCCGCCCTCGACGCCGCCGGCTATCCCGGCTGGCTAACCATCGATCCACTGGACCTACCGGACCGGAGCCAGGGAGCATTGCAAGCCACCGCGGTGTTGTCGGGGCACGGATCGTAAATCAATAAAAGGCGGGAATCGTTGACGAAAGGTTCCAGCCCCCATCCTGTCTGTGCAAAGTAGAACGAAAAGACCGCGCCGATTATATTATTGACGCGATGCTGGGCTTCGTCGCCGGCTAATTAAGCGTCGCCGTCTTGGGGGCCATCCGAATCGGCCACGCGCCCGCATTCGGGGCAACGGCGTCGAGAGGCCCGCATGTCATACCCACAATGGGCACATAATCCGAGTTTCTTGCGGTGCTCGGCGCGACTCAGTTCGAGGAGTGAGAGAATAGGCAGGCCGACGAGGGCCAACAGGCCGAACAGAAACAGCACGCCAAGCAGGTAGCCCTCGCTGGAATCAATGAGTACCAGGGGTACGCAGCACGAGCCCACCGCAGCGAGGAAGACGAACCCGACAATGAGCGACATGCTCTTGTGATGCATAACCAGTCAATCGAATCCTGATCGCACCTATCGAAACTTAATATACAGTAACATGAAGCTCTTGGAGCGTCTGGATCGGGAATGCCGTCCGGCCCATACCACACTCCCCGCGCCACTCCTCACCGGCCGCGTGCTTGGTCAAAACTCAAACACCACCAGCCGATTATTCCCGCTGTCCACGGTGATAATCCGCCCCTCCTTATCTACCGCCAGCGACCACGGGTAAAGCAATTGCCCCGCTTCCGTACCCGGCGCGCCCCAGATCCCCAGACTCTTGCCCGTTTGCGGATCGAGCAGTTGCACGCGGCTGTTCCCAAACTCCGAAACCACAAGCCGCCCGTTACGGTCGGCGTCGAGGCCATACGGAAAGCGCAATTGCCCCGGTCCCGATCCAACCGAGCCGATTGCCTTTACAAATGTCCCATCCAGACGCAGTACCTGAATTCGATGATTCGATACATCCGTGACGTAAAGCAGATCGTGCAAAATCACCATCGATTGTGGCCGGTAAAATTGTCCCGGCCCCTCGCCCTGCGATCCAAATTTCCGAACGAACGTCCCATCCGGCGTGAAGACCTGAATGCGGTCGTTGTCGCCATATTCCGAAATGTATAGGTTCCCCGCGTCGTCGAACACGATGTCGGTCGGCCAGATGAACTCTCCATCCCCATGTCCCTGCCGCCCCCATCGGCGCAGCTCTTCGCCGGTAGGCGAATAGACAATCACCCGCGAATAGTGCGTGTCGGGTACATAAAGATTTCCATCCGGCCCGACCGTCAGGCCGACCGGTTTTCCAAGCTCAAAATCCGGCATGCGCCATGCAATCGGCTGTCCATTCGCGCCGATGACAGGCTTGCCATGTCGATCCAGCTTCTGCACATGCGCCGTGCGATCAACCACCCAGATCGCATCCTCCTTCGGCGAATAAGCGATGCCGCGCGGGTAGACAAACTGCCCCGGCCCGACGCCCGTCGAGCCCCAGGTCTCTTCCGGTTCGGTGGATTTGCGGCATCCACAGATGCACACAGCCACAGCGATACCCGCGAGCGCCAAGCGCGCCGTTCGCGACGATTTGCACGTTGAAAATCGCGCGCGCCGTTGCCTCATATCGACCCGCCTTTTCGCACCGCGCGCATGCCCAGCCGCACCAGCGCGATCGAGCCGCCGCCGAGAACTATGGTCGTCGTTGCCAGCAACAGGCTTCCTTCAATCATGTCGTCGTAGCGATGCATATGCACCCAGCCCATGAGCAGCGGCGTCAGTGACTGCGGAAAGCGCGGCAGCATGACCGTCGCCGGCACTTCGGTCATCGACATGAGCATCATCAACGCGCCTGCCCCCACCAGCAATGCCCACCCCAGCGGCCAGATCACGCGCCCCCCGGTCTGCATCGCCGACGCGCCATCGACCGCCGCCGCCTCGCGCAGTGTGCGCCATGGCGCAGACCATGTCGCGCCGCCCGCCAGAAGCCCAACCCAGGCGAATCTGCCAATGTGCGCGAGTATGACAATCCCTGCGCTGTCGTATATCCAGCGGAGCGGCGCTGCATCCCGGTTGTAGATGCGCATCAGCGCAATCGCCAGCAGTTGCCCGCCGACGAGAAACACCATCAAAGATGCAGCAAACATATATCTGGGACGCCGAACACTCGCCGCCGCCGCCAGCACCACGCCCGCGCCGCCCGTCCCCACGCCGACAAGCAACGACCCCCACGCGTACGGCGAAAATGTATTCCACACCATCACCGGCGAGCGATGCCGATGCAGCGAAAGCACCAATGCCGCAAGTGGCGTCGCAATTGTCAAAAGGAGCACGCCCACCGCCAGCCATGTCGTCGCCCGACCGGTATTCAACATCGCCGGCCATTCGTTGCCGCCCGCGACTTCGCCGATCGCGGCCGCACGCCGCGCCTCGCGCCAGATCATCGCGAACAAGACCGCGATGATCGCCA
>JBBQCK010000041.1:0-10011 GCA_038318605.1 Tepidisphaerales bacterium
ACGCGCTGCGGCAGGCGTGCCATGGCACGCGCCCAATGGCTCAGGTGGGCCAGTTTGGCTCATCGAGTACGAATCGCAGGCGGCGGACCGCCTAACCGCCCTATTGCGGGTAGAATCCGGCCGGCGCTGGCGGCACCCCGGTTGCAAAGGGTTTAGCCATGCCTGTAATGACGGTCGAAGCCACCCAGATTCTGCTGGTCGAAGATGACGATTCCGTTCGCCGGTCGCTGGCGGAATTTCTCGAGGATCACGCGCTTCCCTCCACGGCGGTAGAAACACTGGCCGAGGCCCGGCAGGCGCTGGAGCATCGCGCCCCGCCTGTCTGCCTCCTGGATATGAATCTTCCCGACGGCAGCGGCATTGACCTGCTCAGCGAAATCGCCCGCCGCCGGCTGCCGATGCGGGTGATTGTGATGACGGCGTATCCGGTCCGGCCGCTGGTGCCTGATTTTGCCATGCGACATCTTTCCGCGTGGATGACCAAACCAGTCGCGCCGGAGCAGTTGCTCACCGAAGTACGCACCGCCCTGCTGCGTGGGCCACCGGTGCCGTAAAATCCAGAATGCCCTATCTTCAACCGTGAAGAACACCTCCCGACGCATTTTGAAATCCGCGCGAAACTGGCTGGCGCTTGGCCTGCTGGTCGGGCTCGCCATTTTGATCACGGTTCCGTGGACCGTTTGGATTCTTTACGCCGCCTATGAGCGTGATGTCGCCGAGAATGTCGAGATGTTTCGCCGGCGCGTCGACCTGCAGCTTGGCGGTGTCGGGCCGGGCCTGGCGCCCGAGGGACAGGTGCGCGAAATCCTGGCGGCAGAGGTTCGCACCGATCCGCGAGTTCAGGCGGTTTGCGTCTACGACAGCCTTCGTCATCAGCTCTACGTTTTGCCGCGAGACGCCTCGATAAACGCGCCGCACTCGGTTGGTGAAATCGACACGATGGTGCAGAACCCCGATCCTGACAGCCTGCGATACAAGATCGAATGGCGATACAACGTGCCGCGCGTGCAATTAACGCTATCCCAAATGAATCAGCGAGAAGTCAGTGAGTCCGAAACACTGGAGACGCTGAAACGCAACGGTGTTGGGTCGGATCTGAAGCGGGGATGGATTTATATCGACCTTTCCCGGCCGCGCCTCCGGGGATATTTCTGGTCCATAGAGGGTCCATTGATCCGCCGGGTGTTTATCCAGACCGCCATTGCCATTTTAGTCGTGACCAGTGTCGGCGTGGTCGCGTTCTGGTCCTGGCGGCGCTTGGGGCATGTTTCCCGCCTCGCCGCGTTGCAGAGCGAAGGCATGCGCGCCGAGCGCGGATTGACGGCGGCCGTCCTTGCGCACGAAATTCGTAATCCGCTGGCCGCCCTGCGATTTCAATTGCATTCGCTGCGTCGCAACGCAGACCGACCGGGCCGCGTTGACGAGGTTGCGACGACCATCGACGCCGAACTGCTGCGGATTCAAAAACTCGTCACCGACTATCTCGCCCACGAAAACGCCGTCGGCCCTCAAGTACAGGCCGTCGAGTTGAATAAAGCAGCGCATACCCTTCACAACCTCATGGAGGAGGAAGTGCGCAGCGCCGGCACGGATTTTCGACTCGAACCTGCCCGCGATCCGATTGTGGTCGGCTGCGATCCACACGCCCTGCGACAGGTCCTGATCAACTTGGTGGTCAACGCGAGGCAGGCGATGGGCAATGGCGGCCGACTGACCGTTCGCGTCTTGCGCGACGCCAGCTTCGGCGTCATTGAGGTCGCCGACACCGGCCCGGGCATTCCCGAGGACATGCGCGATCGGATTTTCAAGCCGTTTCAAACCACGAAAAAGGATGGAAGCGGAATCGGCCTTGCGCTGGTGAAGCGATTCGCGGATAACTTTGGCGGCAGCGTTTCAGTTCAGAGCGAGCCGGGACAGGGCGCAACATTTGCCCTCAGGCTTCCGATTTACAAAAGCAGCGATTCCAGCCCACGGATCGACGCGCCCGAGAGCAGCAGCGGCACAACCAACCGCAAAGCGACCGCTGCCGATTCCGCCATCGCGCAAGCGCCTGCCACCAGTGAAAGCGACGTACAATCCCTTTAGAACAGCACCTATTTTGCCATGAGCGTCCCCAGTTCAACGAAATCCTCATCCCGATCTGAAGAACCGCACGACGATGCGCCTGTCGCCCTGCCGCGAAAGCTGCGCGTACTGCTGGTCGAGGACGACGCTTCGGTGCGCGCGTCCATCGCGGCCTTTTTGAATGATGAGGGTTACGCGGTGAACACCGCCCCTGATGGAAAGGCCGCGATCGATCAATTCGATCCCGAGACGGATTTGGTCATCGCTGATTTGATGATGCCTTACGTCGATGGTCGGGAATTGCTGTCGTGGGTGCTGCGCCATCATCCACAGGTGGCCGTCATTCTTATGACCGGATTCGGAACGATTCCCCAGGCCGTCGAGGCAATCAAGGCGGGGGCGGCCGCTTATCTCACCAAGCCGCTGAACCCGGACGAATTGCTCATTCAGGTGCGCAAGGCCACCGAAGACCAGCGACTCCGCCAGGAATTAGGCCGCCTGCGCGGCCAGCTGCGCGACGGATGGCATTACTGCCACATCATCGGCCAGAGCGCCTCCATGCGGCAGGTGTTCGCCGTCATCGACCGCGCCGCGGTCGTTAAAGCGACGGTGCTGGTCATAGGCGAATCCGGCACCGGCAAGGAAATGATCGCCAAGGCGCTCCACGAAGCCGGCCCGAGAAAAAACGCGCCGTTTCTCGCGCTGAATTGCGGTGCGATTCCGGAAAGCCTGATCGAGTCTACGCTCTTCGGCCACGAGCGAGGCGCCTTCACCGGCGCCGATCGCACGGCCCGCGGCTACTTTCAGTCGGCGGGCGGCGGCACGCTGCTTCTCGACGAAATTGGCGAGCTGCCGCTTGGCATGCAATCGAAGCTGCTTCGCGTACTGGAAGATGGCGCCGTAACACCAGTCGGCACGACGCAGCCCGTGAAGGTCGATGTACGGATCGTGGCGGCCACCAATCGCGACCTCGAGGCCGAAGCCACCGCTGGCCGATTCCGTCAGGATCTTTTTTTCCGGCTCAACGTCGTTCGCATCGAACTTCCTCCGTTACGCGACCGCGTCGAGGATATCGGCCTGCTGGCGCGATTTTTTCTCGACGACATCTGTCGCCAGAATGGATTTGATCCGCGCCAGGTCGATGCATCATTGATCGATGCCTTCGAGCACTATCCCTGGCCGGGAAATGTGCGGGAATTGAAAAATACGCTCGAAAGTCTGGTCGTCCTCAGCGGCAATCCGCTGCTCAAAGCCGACGAGCTTCCGGAAAAATTCCGCACTGAGAAATCCGACAGTCCCCCTCGACCCTCCGCCCCCGAAGACGATTCCGAGGAGCTGAACATCCAGGAACTCTCGCGCCAGGCGATCGTCCGCGCGTTGGAAACCTGCAAGGGCAATCGCACCGACGCGGCGCGACAGTTGGGTATCAGCCGTCGAACGCTTCATCGCCGGCTCAACGAATTCGGCATGCGCGAGCAGGGAAACTAAAAAGCACGCCCATCTCCCGGCGACTAATGCGCCGCCCCAAACTGAATAGACCGAAGTTGGCAAACACCCGCGCCGCCGGCGAATGAAAGATAAACATCGTGTACGCCCGCACGCGCGTTGACCATGCCGACCGATTGCCATGTGTAGTTGCTCCAACCGCCCGTCGGTGATACCGAAAGCGTTGCGACTGGTGCCGAATCGAGCGAATCCAGCCGGATCTGAATCGAGCGATTTGGCGAGTTGGCCGGCAATGCAAGCTCCGCAAGAAATTTTGATGCGCCCCCCGCGCCGAAATCGACCGCCGAGAATTTAACCCAGTCGCCGCCGTCAAGCCCGCCGAGAGCGCCAAAAGCTGCATAAGCCACCCCCTGCCCCTGATCGTAGGTATCAGCGCCGGTGATCGCATACGCCGACCGTGTGACCAGCACGGTCACGGCGGCCGATGGATTGGAAGATCCCTGCGGATCGCGCGCCCGCACGCGATAGGTATATTGCCTCGCCGCCAACGGCGTCGTGTCAATATAAGTCGTCGCGCCTGCCAGCACGCCGCCGACAATCGTAAAATTGACGCCATCGCTCGACCGCTCGATAGCGCAACCCCCCGCCGAGCCGGCGTCAGTCCAGGTCAGCGTCACAGACTTGTTGCCGACCGCCGCTCGCACATTGCGCGGCGCGACCGGCGCGGCATCCCCCTCAACTGCCGCCTTTTGCAGCGTTTTCCACCAGTTCGCATTGTCGTTCCAGCTGCGCTGCCAGCCGCCCCAGATGATTGCGCCGTCAGCAAGCGCACGCACGGTCGCAAGCTCCTGCGCCCAAACCGCCTTCGGCAGTTCCTGCCCTTTCAGATCGGCGTTGTTGTCGTGGTATTCAAACCAGAGGAACGGGATGACCGGCTTGCCGAATTGCCGTGCTCGCGAAATCTGCGCCTCGGCATAGATGCGCCATGCTTCGGTGTTGTCGTAGACCGTGTAAAGGCTCGGGAAAATGTAATCCACCTTGTCTGCCAGCGGCTTGAGCAGCGCGTTTGCCGCGTTCAGTCGCGCCAGATCACCGGGCTTTTGCCACAGCGTCACCCAGTAGGATTCAACCGGCAGGTTGTCATAGTAGCCAAGCTTGATGTTTGGCCGCTCATTTTTCATCCAGTCGATGATCTGGATCATCTGCGCCATGTTCGCGCGGACGGTGGCTTCGTCGGTGTGCATGGTGCTGATCGAAAGCCGCTCAAAGTCGATGACCGCGATCTGTCCTTTCGTGGCGATTTGCCGTGCAGTGGCGCGAGCCCACGCTTCGTTCACCACCGTGTCGCGCGCCACATACACAACATTGATCGGCGAAAGCCCCTGCGCGACGAGGTTGGGTTTGTCCTTGAAGACCGTCCCGTCGTACCACGGGAAAGTGTGCGCCTGAACTGTTGTGGGCGCCATGACGTCGGCCTCGGTCGGACGACTCAATCGCGGTGCGCCGCTCGCCAGGAGCCCGGCCTGCGCCCCCGCCGGGGAATGAAAAACGCCCGCGAGCGCGATGGCCGCACTAAGCAGCGTACGCTGCTCCAGCGCTTCCACCAGCAGCGCCGGGCGCGTGCGGCAAGGATGGATCCCCTTAAAGTTCTGACCACGGTGCAGGTAGCGCATGATGTACAACTCCGGTCTCGCTGCGCCTCGCCCTTTCCAACATCATGGGCATCGACCTGATGAACAGGTCGATTGAGCGACAACACCATCGCATTGACATCTGCGCATACCGTATCCTCTATTTTCGGGCGGTATAACCGGCATTCTGCAAAGATTGCAAAAAATCCACGTTCCCCCACCATCCGGCCCGGGCCTCAGCCATAGCCCAGGTGCTCCAGATCGTCCTCGTCCATGCCGAAATGATGGCCAAGTTCATGCAGGAAAGTCATCCGGACTTCTTCGAGCAGTTCTTCCGGGCTGTCGCAGACTTGCTCGTGCGGGTCCTGAAAAATGTAAATCACCTCTGGGATCGTGCCCGAGTGCTCAACGCTTCGATTCAGCTCTGAAACACCCACATATAATCCGAACAGCATACCCCCCGGCTCGATTTCGACGGATTTCAGTTGTCGGGAAGTGGCGCGTGGCAAAACTTCGATGCGTACCATCTCCATGTGGCTTGCAAACGGCTCCGGAAGCGCTTCCATCGCCATCTCGACGAGCGATGCGAACCGATCACCCGATACATGACAGGCCAAAATGCCCTCCAGAACGAAGAATTCGGGCGTTCGCCACCTTACGCACTGGAGGCTGGCGGACCAGACCAGCGGTTTAAGGCGATTATATGCGCCGACCTGGCCGGCGGCCCCAACCGAGCCCGGTGGTTTGCTGTTGGCGAGCGCCATTTGTACACTCGCCGATCCTTATGAAATCTGAACGGCGGCACGAGCTGCAATCCAATTCGCTGGCGCTCTGGTTATACCAGGCGCCGGATTTTTTTCGGCGGCATGGCAGCAAGCTGGTGACGCTGGCGATCCTCGCTGTCCTGGTCGTGATTCTGATCTTGCGGATGCGCCTCTCGGCGGCCGAGGAAGTGCGCGGATTCAACGACCAGCTCGCTCGCTCGCGGCAGATTGTAGAGGCGCTGCGGATGCAGCCCGGATCCATCTACAGCGACCAGGGCATGACGCCCGCCCGCGCCAAGGTAGACGCGTTCGATCCGATGCAGGATATCATCGACAAGACCAAGGACCGCGCATTGTTGGCGCGCGCCTATGAATTGATCGGCGAATACCATCTTGCACTGGCGCATTATCCAATCGGCGAGGGGACGCCCCCGCCCCCGGCCGATCGATCGCTGGCCGATGCGGAAAAGGCCTATAGCACGGTTCTGTCCACCTATGCCGATGACCATGTGATGTCGGCATTGTCGCGGCTTGGCTTGGCGACGATCGAGGAGGACCGCGGCTTCGCGGCGACACAGAAAAATCCATCCGACCCCGAGGCGGCCAAACACTGGAACCAGGCAAAGGCCTACTACGATCAGGTCGTTTCTGATGACAAAGCGATGGAGGCACACAAGGATGCGGCGCGCCTGCAACTGAAGTTGATGGACGAGATCCGCAAACCGGTGCTGATTGCCGAACCGAAACATCCTGCGGCGACAACGAGCGCGACGACCGCGCCCACGACCATGGCTTTAACCGTGCCATCGCCCGCTACGAACCGTTCGACGACCGTGCCATCCGCTGCTCCCGCCAGCCAGCCCACATCAACACCGCCGGCGACTATCGGCGGCAAGCCCGCACCCGGTACTGGCGGCGGGCGTTGATGACGGAGCGCGCGTGACCAACGGCAAAAGGCCATCCCGCGACGCCGGCCGACCCTCCCGGCCGAGTTCAAAACATGCGCAACCGGCAACCGATCTGACGACGCCATTGGACGCCGATGAGGACAATGGCGTTGCGCCAATCGCTCCATCGCCAGAAGACGAAGTGACCACATCCGTTTCCGACGAGGATGTTGAGCGCTATCAGTTCAAACTGAGCAAAACACTCACCCGGCGGATCGATCAATACCTGGTTGATCGTGTGCCCTATCTCTCTCGCGCCAATGTCCAACGTTTGATCGATGAATCGCTGGTGACGGTCAACGGCAAAAGTACCAAAGCCAGCTACCGCCCCAAGCAGGGCGACCGCGTCGAAATGATCGCGCCGCCAAAGCCGATCAATGAATTGATCCCCGAACCGATACCACTGGACATCATCTACGAAGACGAGCATTTTCTCGCACTGAACAAGCAGGCGAATCTCATTGTCCACCCGGCCCGCGGCGTATGGCATGGAACGCTGGTCAACGGTCTGGTTCACTACGGTGCGAAATGGAGCGGCATCAACGGCAACTGGCGCCCCGGCATTCTGCATCGCCTCGACCGCAACACCACCGGAGTGATGCTCGTCGCCAAAAGCGATGAAGCACATTGGCGCATCGCGCGGCAATTTGAAAATCGCACGATTCAAAAGACCTATGTCGCTGTCATTCAGGGAATTCCGGAACTGAAAAATGACGTGATTGACCTGCCCGTCGGGCGAGATCTGTACAAGCGGGAGCGGCAGGCAATACGAAAGGTCGAAAACGGCGGCCGGCCGGCCGTGACGCGTTACGAAGTGCTCGAAAAATTTGCGCGATCCTTGCCGCCGGCGGAAGGGCTGGTTGCGGCACGCGCTCGCAGATATACGTTTTTGAAGCTCTACCCCAAGACCGGCCGAACGCATCAGCTCCGGGTGCATATGGCCGCCATCGGGCATCCGATCGTGGGCGACAATATGTACGGCGGGCTGCCATTCGATGGCCCGGATCTTCAATTCACACGTCAGGCGTTGCACGCCCATGAAATCACATTCGTGCATCCGGGCACATTCAACACCATGACGCTTGTCGCGCCACTTCCGCCCGATCTTCAGCAGTTGCTTGATTGCCTGCGAGCAGCGACGGCGACTTCAAGCGCGGTCGGCAAGGGATGAACTTGCGTCGCCGGCCGTCTCAGGCAACGCGCGTCACGTGGATGATGCGAGCAAGCTTGAAGGTGCGCCGGGCCTTGCGCAACTGGCAGTGCGCAATGAGTACAAGCTCACCGGCCGAGCGACGCACCTGCAGCGGGATGATCAGCCGCTGCGTCGCCTCGCCGTTGGCGTCCACATATTCCATCAGCACCGGCCGACTCGCCTCCAGCGCTTCCTCCAGTTCCAGGGGCAGCAGATCGGCGCCGGCGCATCGCGCCAGGTCCATCGCCCCGCCCTGATGCATGCAACAGTCGCAAAGCAACATCGCATACCCGCCGAGGGGCGTAAGCATCGCCTCGAAAACTGCGGCGGTCGTTTGCGCATCCGCCAGTGCCCGGTGCGCCTGTGACTGCTCAACACCAAGCCGGCGGGCAAGCGCCCCCAGCGAATTGCCGCCGCGCCCAAATCGCCGGCGGGCGATGCGCACCGTGTCGAGCACCGGCACCCCGGCCGCCGCCACGTTCAGATCGACGCCGGCCCGGCGAAATTCGCGATGGAGAAACGAAAGATCGAACGGCACGTTGTGGCCGAGAATGGCCGCGTTGCATAGCAACGATTGGATTTCATTGAGGCGATCGCCAAATCGCGGCTGGCCGGCGACCATGTCAGTGGAAATGCCGGTGAGATGCGTGATCGCCCACGAGACCGGCCGGCCGGGATCGAAAAGCTGCTGATAATTTGCGACAACCTGGCCGCGCTCGAGGCGCACGATTCCGATTTCTATTACGCGGTGGCCAAAGGAAGCAGACGCGCCGGTCGTCTCGACATCGACCACCGCAATGGGCAGATCCATCAGTGGGGTAAGCAGAGAAAACGCCATGAGCGTTCGCTATTCTAGGCACGGCGTCGGCGGACAAAAGTCCAAAGCCGCTTACTACCGTTGCGCCGCGCACTTCACGACCAGCCAGGACGCGGCAAGTTCGGCCTCGACCCGGCCGGCTGGGACAAACCGCACGCCGCTGGCGAGTAAATCGTCGAATAGTTCGGCAATGACGTCCGGCTTGCGCTGGCGAGTGACAATGAGCGCTTCGGCGAGATTGACGGTGCTCATCAACACCTCGCCAGCGCGTGAAACTTCTTTGATCACCCACGACGAGGAGAGTTCGCTGAAAGCCACGGCAAGTACGGCGGAGGTGTCAAGAATCATCGCGCGGGCTTCTTCATGGAAGGTTTGTTCGGCCCGTTCTTAAGATAGTTGCCGGTGGTTCCTTCCCAGAGGGCGTCTTCCTCCGACGGGTCATAGGGCTTTTGATTTGGACTGGAAGCGCGTCCCTGCAGATTGCTCAGATCGACCTTTGCGGGCACGTCGATTGGCTCGACGCTGATGCGGACCTTCTGGTTCGGCTTCAGCGCAAGCGGTTCGTCGGGAACCAATACTTTGCCGTCAAAATGGGCGTTTAACGTGAGCATGGTGCGATGATGATAGCAGAAATCACCCGGCTGATTCCTGAAATCACTCGGCGGCCTCGCACCCACAGGACGACAACGGGGTAAGGCAGCAACTGCGATAGTCGCCCGGCAGGCGTGTGGCCGCCTGCCGCGTCGGCCGTAGGAACCGCCTCGGCGCGCCGAGCGGGTCTTTTTGGGCCGAAGCGGCGACACGTAGTCGCTTCAGGCCGGTCTATGCTTCAGCGGGTAGCTGGCCTCAAGGGTCAGGGTGTAATTTTCCATCGGCTGGGTATCGGTCGTGGAAAAGACGCGGACGAAATACCGGCCGGCCGGAATGACCAGGTCAAGCATCTCGGAATCGAGTCCGCTGTTGGTCGATGACGCAATGACTTTGCCGGCCTTGTTCAGCAATTCGACATCCATGTTGCGCTCGAAGTCCTCGAGATGCAGCGAGAAGTCATGCTTGCCGGTGGTGAAGAACTTGTAGTAATCCTGGGTGTCATCGACGCCGACCGAATCGCGGAAGATGCGTGGGACAATGACGCCATTAAGATCGACGG
>JBBQCK010000042.1:0-9946 GCA_038318605.1 Tepidisphaerales bacterium
CATCGCCAACCTGCACCGGGATACGAAGTCCAATTGGACCGTCAAGGAAGTCCAATCATTCGAGGCCTGATGGGGTAAAAGCGCGGCTGGTTTTCCTCTTAGTCCGTCCAAATCGGTCGCAGCGACCTTGCGATTCCCGACCGTCCAGCCGATATGCTCATCCCGAACCCGGCCCCCTGCTGACTTTCATCCTCCATGCGATTATATTCGCCGGTGCAACACTCAACTTATGAAAAAGCGCTTTCGTATCGGTGTGATCGGCTTCGGCCGGATGGGTCGCGGGTTTGTCTCTGTTCTGCAGGCGAGCGATGCCTGGAATATCAAGGCAATCGCCGATGTTCACGCTGGCACGCGCGAACTGGCCGGGCGCACTGTCCCCGATGCGCGCATCACCGCCGACCCGGATTCCGTTCTTCAAGACCCCGATATCGACGTCGTATGCCTCTGCACCCTTGCCGACGCCCGACCCGCGCAGATTCGCCTCGCGCTGGCGCACAACAAGCACATCATCTCCGAAAAGCCCATCGCCGCCGACATCGCAACCGAATGGGCGCTGGTCAAAGACATCGAAGCATCCGGCAAGATGTTCGCAGTCAACCTCTTCAATCGAAACGCCTGGTATCACAAGGAAATGCAGACCTTCATCGCCGAAGGCGAAATCGGCAAGCTCGCCATCATCCGCGTCTGCCATATGACCCCCGGCCACATGCCCACCGAAGGCCATGAGCCTGAAGGCCCTCCCTTTCACGACTGCGGCATGCATTACGTCGATGTCGCCCGCTGGTACGCCAACAGCGAATACACAACCTGGCACGCCCAGGGCCTGCGCATGTGGAACCACAAAGACCCCTGGTGGGTGCAGGTTCACGGCGCTTTTGAAAATGGCGTGGTCTATGACATTACACAGGGGTTCGTATATGGCCACCTTGCCCGCGACAAAACCCACAATTGCTACGTCGATGTGATCGGCACACGCGGTATCTGCCGGATGCGCCACGACTTCGTCAACGCCACCATCGATTGCCATGGTGTAAATCACACGCTCAATCGCACTGGCTTGTTCAACGACAAAAAGCTCGACATCATGGTCGATCTGTTTGCTCGCAGTCTGTCGGCCGGCCGAAATCTCGGCCTGCCGAGCGCCCGCGACAGCGCCATCGCCAGCGAAGTCGCGTGGAAAATGCTCGCCGATGCCGTCAAAAATAACCCTCCCGCCGTCGGCACCCAGAAGGAACTGAAAGAAATACTCGCCCATCGGCGTTCGCTGCGCACCGGCTTCGGCCTGCCCGTGCGCCCGACCGATTGCCCCACCGAACCCGCCACTCCCGGCCTGCCCCCGATGGCTTGCGGCGAAGACCTCTGCGGGCCGGCGCGGTAATTTTCTGACGCGCGCGATCGCAGTGCATCCAACTGCAATTCCACAGCGCCGACCGAGCGCACGAGAAATTTATTTCTCCTGCCTCCGCACAATCAACAGCGAGCACGGACAATCGCGGGCGATGCGTTCGGCGCGCCAGCCGAACAGGTGCGATTCAAGGCCCCACGCCTCGGCCACGCCCACGACCACCAGATCAGCCTGTTGCGCTTGATGCAGCACCACACCGACGGGCGATGAATCCTCGATCACACGCATCGTAACCGGCGTGGGGCTTTGAGGGTCGTGGAACACCCGATCGACCGCCTCGCGCGCGTTGAGCGTTTTTCCATTTTCGCTGCGCATCGGCGGCACGACATGCAGCACGGTCACCAGCGCTCCGGTGTTGCGCGCCATTCGGCCGGCGAGTTCCAGCGCAAGGCGATCGTGGGAGCTTCCAAGGTAGGGAACCAATATCCGCCGCGCCTGGCGAAATCCTCGCTCGACAAATATCGCCACATCGGTCGTGCAGGCCGATAGCACCCGATGTACGGTTCCTCCAAGAATCGTCTTTCCGATTACGGGCTTGTGAAATCCCATGAGCACCAAATCGGCCTGTTTCGCCTGCGCCGTGGCAGCAATGTCGGCGGGCACGTCGCGGCTGATAAAACCTATTGGCTCCACCGGCAAACCCCGGCCGCGAGCCTGCGCCAGCAGCGGCGCCAACGCCTCGTCGCGCGGCTGATCAAGTTCGTCCAGCCCGCTGCGGTATGCTTCGTGATCCGCCGGCTTTCTCAAATGCAGCGCGTACAGTTTCGACACGTCGCGCTCTGCAGCTCCAATCAACGTATCTGCAAGCTGAACCAGCGGCCCGCCGCTGCGCGGCAACGACACCGGTATCAGGATCGAATACTTCTCCCGCCGCTGCGTCACCGGCCCAAGGCGAAAAAGTCGTGCCGGATAAACCCAGTGTAGCAGCGGGCTGGTCATTCCCGTCGTCAGCAGCGTCATCAGCACCATCATCGCGAACACCGCGTCGGTGATGACGCCCAGATCACGGCCAATGTTGAGAATAACCAGCTCGAGCAACCCGCGCGTGTTCATCAATATGCCGATCGCCGTTGATTCGCGCCAGCCGATGCCGCAGACGCGCGCCGCCAGCATCGAGCCGCCAAATTTACCGACACATGCGACGGCAAGTATCAGCCCGGCCATCAACCACATTTCGCCGTTGTCGATCAAACCTATTTTCGTGCGCAGCCCGCTGTAGGCGAAAAAAACCGGCAGCAGAAACACCACCGTGTAATCTTCCAGCTTTTCCGACAGATGCCGCACAAACTGGGTTCCCTTGGGCATGATCGCACCCATCAGAAACGCGCCGAACAGCCCATGGATGCCAATGGCGTCAGTCGTATAAGCCGACGCCAGCACCAGCAGAAAAATCACCGCCACAACGTTCTGAGAAAGCCTGCCTTGTCTGTCGTATATGATTTCAAGCCGGCGCAGAAATGGACGGACCAGAAGAAACATTGCCGCGATATAGGTCGCCGAAAGCACCGCCGTCAGTACGGCGAATCGAACGCCCGTAAACTTCGCCACTGCCGCTACGAACGCCAGCATGCACCACGCAGTCACGTCATCCACCGCCGCGCACGTGATGACCGTCGTGCCCACGCGCGTCTTGTGAAGATTGCGTTCGGTCAGGATTCGCGCCAGCACGGGAAACGCCGTCACGCTCATGGCTGCGCCCATGAACAGCGCCGCCGATTTGAAATGCATGCGCGGCACGTCGTTAAAAATCCGCGGATACAAGAACAGCGTCAGCCCGGCCCCCATCAACAGCGGCAGCACAATTGAAACGTGACTGATCGCTACCGCCGCCCGCCCCCGCCTGCCCAACAACGATGGATCGAGATCCAAGCCAACCAGAAACAAGAAAAAGATGATCCCAAGCTGCGAGAGCACACCCAGAATCGCCTGCGAACCAGCCGGGAAGATGAAAGCACTTGCCGCCGGCCATGCCCACCCCAGCAGGCTCGGGCCCAGCAATATCCCCGCAAGCATCTCTCCCACCACCTGCGGCTGTTTCATTCTCGCAAAAACCAAACCGACGATCCGGCTCAGCCCCAGAATCAGAATCACCTGCAGGAAGAGAATCATCAACGGCGACATGAATGCTCTTCCCTTGCCAGATTATCGACCCAGGGGCACTGAGGGCAAAACGCCCGCTGCCGCTGGCCGCGCCGACCACTGTATCCGTGTTGGCGATTCCATCACGCCGGCCATCAATCGGTCCTGACCCTCGCCCGCGATCCCGATCACTTTCATGTGATGCGTCGTTCCGGCGTCGGCCAGATCGATTGTGATCTTCTCCCCATGGCCGGGCCGCTGAGGCTCGCGATGCATCTTGCCGCGCATAACAATCGGACGCCCGCCACCGCCGTGCAACAGCCGCGCAGTGATATAAACGCCCGATTGCTCGACTACCATCCGATCACCAGGGTTGGCTCCACCCGACGGTAATTCAGACCACACCATATCCCACACACCGCCAACATATGGCGACGCCTGAAGCCTGCTGCCAAATGCGAAAATAATGAGCAACCCCCCCGCCAGCAGCGTCGTTGATGCGAAATACAGTGGCAGCATCCGATTCACATCGCCTACACTATCGTTGGAAGTCGGCATTGCCAAAGCGGCTTATCCGGCAATATTTCCCCAGCTTGCCCTTCCTTGATCGCCGCCTCACATCGTCGCTGGATTTACGTCGCCCATGTGATAGAAGCTATGTAATGGTTCGTCTTGCCCAACAGCGCGTTCTGCTCATCGGCGACAGCGATCGCCAGGTGCAGGCGGCGCTTCAACAGGCGATGCCTTCAGCTTCCGTCACCCCCGTCGCCAACTATTTTGAGGGAATTTCTGAGCTGGCCGGCCCGGGCATCAACCAGCCATACACCGCGGTCATCGCGGCCGTCGAACCGATCGAACGCCGGCCGGAATCGGCGGTGCAAACGCTGCGCGATCTCGCCGGCGCCGCGCGGGTCGTTCTCTTTGGCCATCCAACCCTCGAACCGCTCAGCCGAAAAATGCTTGAGTTTGGATGCGATGATTACGTCATTCACCCACCTGGCGCGGCCGAGCTTCAGCAGATGTTCGGTGCGCCGCTGTTACGCGTCACATCTGAATCCAGCGAACAGCACGAGCTTTCTGTCAGCGAACCGGCCCCGGTCGTGTCACTGCTCGAAGCGCTCCCGCTCGCGGAAATCCTGATCGATGCACTGGTTCATTCGCCTGCCGCCGCGCCGCTGGCCGCCGTGCGCCGGATCAACGAACTCATCGGCCCGGGTTTGACGCTCGTCTATACCGTCGCCCCCGCCGATCCGCCCGCGGTTGAAGCCGATCAGGACTTAATCTCGCATCCGCTGCGCGATTCCGAATCACCTGCCGCCGCCAAAGATTCTGATTCTGGCCATCTGCATCTGCTGCTGCCGCGCGACGAGTCTGTAAATGCTTCCACAGAATCTTCCAGCCATGGCGCGCGCCATTTCCTCAGCCGCCTTTCATCGCTGATGGCCCGGCTTTCCTCGCTTCAGGATCGTCACCAGCGCCTCCAGCGCATGGCCATCACCGACGAACTGACCGGCCTCTACAACGCCCGCTATTTCCGCCACTTTCTCACACGCATCATCGAAAAGGCCCGCCTCCTGCGGTTCCCCGTCACGCTGCTTTTATTCGACATCGACAACTTCAAAAAATACAACGACCAGTTCGGCCACGGCGTCGGCGACGAAATTCTCCGCCAGACCGCCACTCTAATGAAACGGTGTTGCCGCGATCACGATCTCGTCGCGCGCCTGGGTGGAGACGAATTTGCAGTGATTTTCTGGGAAAAGGACGGTCCGCGCCAGATACATCACCCCGAAGCCGCCTCAACCGGCCGCACGCCCTCCACCCCGCAGCAGATTCTCGATCGCTTTCAGCAGTTGCTCTCGCGCCAGGAACTTCCCGAACTCGGGCCAGGCGGCAAAGGCATGCTCACCATTTCCGGCGGGCTGGCCGTATATCCTTGGAACGCGGGCGACGTCGAATCACTTATCGATGCCGCCGACAACGCGCTGATGTTCGGCGCCAAAAAGCAGGGGAAAAATTCCATCGCTCTTGTCGGTGCCGCCGACCAAGCCTGATCACGGTCTACAGTATACCGAGCGGCGTGTTTTTTCGGCTTCCCGCCATGCTTCCGCTGCAATCCATTCTCGACGCCATCGATGCCGCCAACGCGCATGACCCGAATCAGGAACTCGCCGACGGCCGCCCCTGGCCGGCCCAAGTGCTTTATTCTCACCGCATGACTGCGGCGTTGCATCGCCTCTCCCCAAATCCAACGCCGCCGCTACAAATCGCCGCGCGCGGCCAACACATACGCAGGTGGACCATTCCGCGTTCCAGCGAAGCGCCCGATCGCATTGGCTATCTCAAATGGCGAACGGGTCTGTCGAGATTTCACGCCGCGGAGCTGGAAAACATTCTCCGAACCTTCAATGCCGACGACGCAATCATCGCGCGCGTACAATCTTTAGTGCGGAAGGAGAAACTCAAGCTCGAGCCGGAAGCGCAGATTCTCGAAGACGCCATCTGTTTGGTCTTCCTGGAACATCAGCTCGCGAACTTCGCCGCCAGCCATGACGAGGCCAAGGTCATTGATATTCTCCGAAAGACATGGAAAAAAATGGGGGATCGCGGCCGCGCGCTGGCCCTCAAATTGCCTCTATCCCCATCGGCCGCCGCGTTGGTCTCAAAGGCGATTGCAGAATGACTTGAAAAGTCGATCCCACATTGACGCCTACCACATCGTTGACGCTTTCTACTGCCCGCTCGTGCGCCTCGGCCAACAGTTTCTTGAGTCCAAACGCGCTCTTCGCTCGGATACTCCCGCCACCGTGTCGGCGGCTGCAAGC
This sequence comes from Tepidisphaerales bacterium, assembly GCA_038318605.1. Taxonomy (GTDB): domain Bacteria; phylum Planctomycetota; class Phycisphaerae; order Tepidisphaerales; family Tepidisphaeraceae; genus JBBQCK01. Next base: position 6,310 of record JBBQCK010000042.1, read on the forward strand.
GCATTGGCGATGGAAAGAAAGGCCCGTCCGTTCAACCTTTTCGTATACCTCAAGCCACCTGTCGGACTCGAACCGACGACCTGCGGTTTACAAAACCGCTGCTCTACCAACTGAGCTAAGGTGGCGCGTGTGAAGTGGATTTTACACCGGATGGGCCGGGTTGCCACTGCGCGCTCCAAACGCGTTCTCCGGCGATATGCGGCGCCCACGCGGGCGCATCGGACGCCGCGAAAAAACCAGCGATTCATCGGATAATGGAATCCACGGCTATCATCTTCCGACTTTCCTGCCTAAAATAATGCCAATGGGCGAGGGAGTTCGCCTGTTTCGAAATGGACGTCGTTCCAGGTGGTGCAACCGTGAGCTCTATTCCTATACAACCATCCATCATTGCCGACGCGGCCAAGCCGGTTCGAAATCGCGTAAAATTCGCTAAAAACAACGAGTTCCAAGCCGAACTCCGCCGCAAGGTCGATGAATTCTTCCAGCGCACGCTGCGCCGGCGGCGCGATGTGCCGCAGATGTATTTCAAAACGTTCATTCTCGTCAGTTCGTTTATATCGCTTTATTTACTGCTGGTATTTGTCGTGCATGCGTGGTGGCTGGCCGTGCCTATCGCCATGCTGCTCGGTTTGGCGACGGCCGGTATTGGCTTCAATATCCAGCACGACGGCGGCCATCAGGCCTATTCCGAATATCGCTGGATCAACCGCATCATGTCGTTCTCCCTCGATCTGATCGGCGGCAGTTCGTATCTCTGGCACTACAAACACGGCGTTTTTCATCACACCTACGTCAACATCACCCACGAAGACACCGACATCGATCTGGGCTTCCTGGCTCGCCTCACACCGCATCAAAAGCGATTTTGGTTTCACCGTTGGCAACATCTCTACATCTGGCCGCTCTACGGATTGTTCGTTATCAAGTGGCATCTTTTTGACGATTTCCACGATGTCGTTAAGGGCAAAATGGGACAGCACAACGTCCCGCGCCCAAAAGGATGGGATCTTTTCGGATTCATTTTTGGAAAGACCCTGTTTTTCGGCCTGGCGCTCGGTCTGCCGATGCTGTTCCATCGCCCCTGGGTCGTACTCGCTTTCTACGGGATCGCAGCGGTCGTGCTCGGCAGCGTGCTCAGCATCGTGTTCCAATTGGCGCACGCGGTTGAGGATGCTGAATTTCCAATGCCGCTGGAAGAAACCGGCGACATGGAAAACGCCTGGGCAATCCATCAGGTTGAAACCACCGTCGATTTCGCCCGACGCAGCAAACTGGCCTCGTGGCTCGTGGGCGGTCTCAACTTCCAGATCGAGCACCACCTTCTTCCGCGGATTTGCCACGTCAATTTTCCTGCCCTCTCAACAGTCGTCGAAGCAACCTGCCACGAGTTTGGAGTTCAATACAACGAACACCCAACAGTCGCCGCCGGCATCGCCTCGCACTACCGCTGGCTCCGGCAAATGGGCAAACCGCCAGCAACGACATAGTCCCGCGAGTTGTGCTCGAAACGCCGCGCACCACCCCAACAAGTCCGCAGAGCTTTCGCACGCCAAAAAGTGCTGGCAACGATTGGCGCGCATGCGCGGCTCTTCGGGAGCGCACTCGGCGTGTGCAAGTAGACGTTGCCGCGCATTTATGGCGTCCGCAATATCTTTGCCGCACGGTGGAAATAATCATCGCCCAGGCCAAGTGCCCGCTTGATCAAAAGGTCGCGGCGCAGCCAGTTGCGCTGGCGCATGAGGGATGCGGCCGTGTGCAGGCCCAGCAGATGCGGCGGCGCGAAGGGCAGAATCGGCCAGTCGCTTCCATGCACGACCTTTGCCCGTAGATCGGCATGGCGAAGCACCTTGTCGTAGATCGCGAAGCGGCCGATCTGGTTGACGGCGCTCAGGTCGCCATAAAAGTGCTCATGCCGCCGCGCCATAGCGGACCATTGCGGAATGTAATCGGTTTCCCAAGGAAACAGCCGCGTACCGCAATGGGCGGCAATCACCGTAACGCCGCGCGCAAGCGCTGGCTCAAGCAGACGCGGGTCTGCCGTCTCCCGCTTCAGCACGGGCAATGAATTTTCCGCGCCGGTATGGCTCAACAACGGCAGGCGATGGTGCGCCAGTGCTTCGTAAAACGGAATGCACTTGGGATGCAACGGATCAAAGTTCTGCACCATCGGCAGCCACTTCATCAGCACCGCGCCAGCCTTTACGCATCGCTCGATTTCGGCCACAGCGTCTTTGCGATAGGGATGCACTGACGTCCCGAACAAAACCTTTGGATGCGCCTTCGCCAGCTCGATGACGTAGTTATTGGTAACGTACAGATGCGTATTTTCAACATCACACCGGCCATCGATGTCGTACACCGCGTCGAACGCCAACACTGCGGCCGCATCCAACTCTGGCGTGCCGTCGAGCGTTTCAAACAGCACCCGGCGTAGACACGCCTCCGAGTCCGCCGTCGCGCCGCCGAACCCGAATTTCCATGCCATAAATCGAAACGGAACACTCTTAAGCAGGCGCGCGGACATTCGGCCATGGCCCTCAACGGCCGCCGCGATGTGAACGTGACAATCGATGATCATGTGAATCCGATCGGGTTCGACGGATACTCAATAGACGGAGGCCTTGAAGTAAAACTTCGCTGCGTTTTCGGGTGTGATGAGCTGAACATCGAGCTTGATGTCGCGCTGGGTGCGCTCGGCCGGGGATTTCTCGAGTAAAACCGCCGGGTCAAGCCCCAGGTGTGCGGGGATTTTGTCGGCCATTGCTTTTTCATTCCCGCCGTCACGCACATGCGCCACGGCCAGGTGAATGCCCGCGGCGATCATCGCCGGCGGATAGCTGACATCGGCCGGGTAAAGCGGGTCCTTTCCTTCGACGCGATTGACGATCTCCTTCATACCCGCGCCGCCAAGTATCCATAAGTCCGTCTGTCGTCCCTTGATCGCCTTCTCTACACCGAGCGCCATGTCATCGTCCGACGCCCATACCGCGTCAATTTGTGAAAATTGCGTGAGGTAGCTCTGCATCAGATCGAGCGCCTTCTGCCGATTCCACATGCCCGGCTGTGAAGCCAGGACATGAATGTTCGGATGTTTCCCCATGACCTCCATGAACGCATCATGGCGATCGGTGTCAACCGTCGATGGTATGCCGCGCAGTGTCACGATGTTGCCCTTGCCGTCGAGCTTTTGTGCCATGAACTCCGCGCTCTTACGTCCAAATGCTTTGTTGTCCCCCTGAATATACAAATCCGCTACTGGCTCGGTGAATCCGCGATCAACGTTGACGACATAGATCCCGCGCTCGCGCGCCTTTTTTGCAACCGGCGTCAGTGGCCCGGATTCCGTCGCCAGGATCACCAGCGCATCCACGTGTTTCTGCGCCATCATGTCTTCGATATCGTTGATCTGCTTTTCCGGCTTGTCGGCCGTGGCGAAAACCCATTCGATGTCCTTGTGCTGGTCCATCGCCTCTTTCGCCCAGTAGATTACGCCGGCCGTCCAGCCATGGTCCGCTGCCGGCACCGAAACGCCGATGCGCAGCTTCTTTTCCTGCTGCCGGTTACATGACATCAACAGCAGCGTCATCCCCATCACCATCGCCAGCAAAAATCCGCGTTTGATCGATTGCTTCAT
>JBBQCK010000043.1:0-9924 GCA_038318605.1 Tepidisphaerales bacterium
ACCTCCAATCCGGATATCAACACCGCGCACCTGCCGCCAGCGCAACAACTTTTGCTGCGATCGCTGATCGCCGCCGTGAACACAATCGACCTGCGTGATGGCGACAGGGATGTCACCAGCCAGTCGATCGTGCTTCAGGCTCAGATCAACAACGCAACCGTCCCAGTCGAGATCATGGTCTACGGCGCCGAGGCCCAGCCTTATCTGACCGAGGTGTTTGTCAATACGGATAATGTGACCGACGATGGAACAGGAAAGAAAAACGCCAAGGGTTATGTCGCCATCGAGTTGTTCAACCCGCATCCGTTCGACATCAAACTTAAAAACTGGCAGCTCGGCGTAATTGACCGCCGCCAGACCGGCAATCCCAACTTCTATTCGACGATATCGTCGCTGCCTCGACCCGGGGCGTTTACAACGGCGGTGATTCCCGCGCGATCGTATGTGATTATTGAGAACTACAACGGCGGCAGCATCTTAAACAACGCCGCCGGTTATCGTCCGGCCCGCATCGCGGCTCAGGTGGCGGCGCTGCCCGCCGCACAGATCATCTATCAGCAAAATCTCCACGAGGTCATTGAGGATGCCGCGGCAGCAAAGAGCGGGGGAGAGCTGTTCATCGGAAGGCCGCGCAGGGCCGATGGCTCGACCACCAGCTCCGTAGTTGCCGGCAACGTATATAACGAGAACAACATCTACGACCTGGTTCCGGTGGATTCCTTTGACTTCACGGGAATCACGATGCCCAGCGGCGCCGCGCTCAGCCCGACCAATCTTGCAACTATCGCGCATTACGATCGCAAAGCGCTTGCCACGCCAACCGCAATTAACGACGACTGGAAGTTTGTATACCCCGGCCGCTATGACGGCACCCAGTTGAAGCAGCGGCAGGAAGGAACCGACCTGGCTTACTTTGGCGACGCCACGCTTGAGCCATCGATCACGCTGCAGGTGACACCGACCCTCGGCAGCGACAATCCTGCAGGCGCTTACCCGCATCCGTTTCTCCCCATCCAGATATCAGCGACCGACACGCCCGGGCCGAATCTCAGCGTGGGTGTGAGCGGCAACAAATTTCCGTTCGGAGGCTTTGCAAGGACGGGTGATGCCCTGCATGTTCCGTTCATTGGCGCTTATCGAGTGCGTCAGGCCTCGACGGTTGGCTCGTCTCCATCGCAAATCGTCGAAGTGAACCCGTTGACGATCGACAGCGCCTTTGCGGACGATACGGATCCCGCCGACGACAGTATTGAAAACATCGGCCGATTCGTCCCGATTGGTGAGGGCCTTGCGGCCGCCGGCGGTGACCCTGGCACGCTCGATTATTCCACCGACGACACCAAATGGCGGTATCACTGGGCGATGAGCCTCTACAACTACGTGACCGTTATTGCCCCGGATGACGACTATCTGCCGAACGTCGATCAATTGCAGTCGCCCAAGAAATATCCGGGCCTGAAGCCGGACGCGGTTGGCACGAACGCGAGTGCTCCTGCGGAATATACGCGCGGCGTCGAGGGTCGCATCAACATTAACACGTCGCCCGCACGAGTGCTGGCCGCGCTGCCAATGATTACCAAGGGCGCCACCGCCGCCAGCGACAACGCTGCATTGGCGCAGGCAATCGTGGACTACCGCAACGCCAATGGGCCGTACCGCAGCTTCTACGATTTGAACCGCGTCCCAGGATTTCAGTATTCGGCTTTTGGCGGAAATGATCCTGTTGCAACGTCCACGCAGGCAAACGATGACGATGGCGACATTTCCCCCGTCGGCAATGCGCTGGATGGGCTGATCGACTTCGAGGAGCAGACACTCTCGCTGAACCGAATCAGCAATCTCATCACCCTGCGATCGGATACCTTTACCTGTTACCTGACAATCCAGGGATGGCGCGCCGCTGGCACATCGGCTGCGGATATGGTGGTCGAGCGCCGCGCGGCGTTCATCGCCGATCGCACCGTCGTGACACCGACCAATCGGGATGTGACAATCATCCGAATGCCCACCGACTGAGGTGGGCAAAGTGTTGGGCGATTTCAATTCGAGGGGTCAGATTTCATGGCCGATGTCACGCTCCGCGGTTCCGATCTGTTGGCAATTGACGGCGGCGAAAAGGCGGTGCAGCGGCCGTTGCCCGGCTCATTGCATGGAGTGACAGAGATTGGTGACGAAGAAATTGCCGCCGTAACCAAGGTTTTGCGCCGCAAAACAATCTGGCGATTTCTGAACGACCCGGCCATCAGCGAATCGGCCGAGCTTGAACGTACCTATCAGCGATTCTGCGATGTAAAACACGCACTGGCCGTGGGCGGAGGCGGAACGTGCGCGCTGGTGGCAGCACTGGTGGGCCTGGGGATCGGCAGTGGCGATGAGGTGATCGTGCCGGGCTATACCTACGTCGCCACGGCGGCGGCGTGCCTGAGCGTCGGCGCGATCCCAATTCTCGCCGAGGTTGATGAATCGCTGACGATTTCCGCGGCCGATCTGGAACGGCGCATCACGCCGTTCACGCGAGCGATTATTCCCGTCCATATGCGCGGATCGGTCGCCGATATGGCGGGCATTATGGACGTGGCAGAGCGCCACAATCTCAAGGTGCTGGAGGACTGTGCGCAGGCGAACGGCGCGGAATATCAGAGTCGGCGTGTCGGCTCGCTGGGTCACGCCGGCGCGTTTAGCATGCAGCACTACAAGATGATCACCGCCGGTGAAGGGGGGATGGTCACCACCAACGATCTGAATGTTTATCGCCGGGCCGCCATGAAGCACGATTCCGCGCTTCAGTTCTGGCAGAAAAGCGGCGCCGACGCCGCGTCGTGGGAAACATTCGCCGGCGAGAATTATCGCATGGACGAAATGCGCGCCGCCCTTGCGCTGGCCCAATTCGCCCGCATGCCGGGCATTCTGGAAAAATGCCGTTCGGCAAAAAAACGCCTTATCGAGCGGACGTCGCATCTTGGGGCCCTGATGCAACAACCCATGTACGACGCCGCCGGTGACTGCGGAATCACCTACGCGATCTTCCTGAAAGGCGCCGCCGGCGCGCGGCGATTCAGCGAATGCCTCGCAGCCGAGGGTGTGCCCAATGCGACGATCTACAACAAAATGATCCCCGATCGCCACATCTACAGCGCGTGGGACTATGTGATGGAAAAGCGCACCCACGACCACACCGGCTGGCCCTGGACGGCCGCCCATCGCGATATCGAATACAAAGCCGACATGCTGCCGCAGACGCTGGACGTGCTTGGGCGCTGCATATCAATCTCGCTGAGCCAGCACTGGACATCCCAGGACATTGATGAAGTCGCGTCGGCGATCAGCAAGGTCCACGCGGCACTCCATTCGAATGCCTGACATACGCGCGCGTGGATTCGGCGGCAGGTGTGTTGGTGGGACTAATTAGCTGCGTTGATCCATCGGCACATAGTGGGTCAACGTCGGGCCGACGTATATCTGCCGTGGCCGGGCTATGCGGGCGGATTTGTCGGCGTGCTGCTCGGCCCACTGCGCAATCCAGCCGGGCATCCGTCCGATGGCGAACATGGCCGTGAACATGCTCACCGGCAGCCCGATCGCCTTCATGATGATGCCGCTGTAGAAATCGACGTTCGGATAGAGCTTGCGATCGACGAAATAGGAATCCTTCAACGCAAGTTCCTCGAGCTTTTGCGCGATATCGAGCAGGGGGTCTTTGACCTTCATCTTCGCAAGAACCTTGTCGCAGGCGGTCTTGAGAATCCTGGCACGTGGATCAAAGTTCTTGTAAACGCGATGTCCGAAGCCCATCAGCAGCACGCCGCTGTTTTTGTCGCGCGCCAGCCGGAGATACTCTTCGGCCGTCATGCCACCCTTGTGAATCTTGTCGAGCATTTCCAAAACCGCCACATTTGCTCCACCATGCAGCGGCCCCCATAGCGCGCTGACACCCGCGGCGCATGATGCGAAAAGATTGGCATGGCTGGAACCGACCATGCGCACCGTGCTCGTCGAGCAGTTCTGCTCGTGGTCGGCGTGCAGCAGCAGAATCAGATTCAGCGCGGCCTCGACGTCCGGGTCGGCGATGTACTGGCGATAAGGCTCGCTGAACATCATGTGCAGAAAATTGGCGCAGTATTTCAGCGACGGATCTGGATAAATCGGCGGGAGGCCGTGGCTTTGACGATAGGAATAGGCGACGATCGTCCGCACCTTTGACATCAGCCGGGCGCTCAGTTCCTCCAGCGATTCAGGATCACCGTCAAGCTTGAAAAACTGCTGATGAAACGACGACAGTGTGTTCACCATGGCCGACAGCATCGCCATCGGCGGGGCATCCACTGGAAAACCCTCGAAATGGTGTTTGAATGCGTCGTGAAGCGCCGAGTTCTGAGTGAGCCGCTCGCTGAACTGCTCGGCTTCGGCCCGGGTGGGCAAATGGCCAAAGATCAGCAGGTACGACGACTCGATGAAGTTGGAATGCTTTGCGAGTTCCTCAATTGGAATACCGCGATAGCGCAATATGCCAGCCTCGCCATCGATGTAGGTGATCGCACTTGTGCACGCGCCTGTGTTGCCATAGCCCTGATCGAGCGTAATCAGGCCCAGCTTTGACCGCAGGGCCGAAATATCGATGGCAAGTTCGCCTTCACTCCCCTCAATCACTGGTAGATCGAGCGTTTTGTTTTCAAATGTAAGGGTTGCAGTTCGGGGCATGGGGCAGAGTGTACAGGATGAAGTGCCGGCCGGGAATTCGGCCAATCTCATATTCGAATCATATGCGCGCCCCAGCAGTTTACGCATCGACGGGCGCTATTTTGCAACAATCCAGGGCTTTGCGAGCCAGGTCTTGATTACGTCATACGCGGGCTTGTTCTTGGGTGTGTAACCGCGCCATTGATCCAGCACATCCTGATCAACTTTGTCGGGAACGCTGCCACTATATCCTTCGCCGCCGTCACCGGGCGACCAGGCCCAGACCATGTAGCCCGCCATCCATGGCTTACCCTGCCATGCTTCAAAAAATCCCTGCCACAGTCGCTTTTGCAGATCAAAATCGATTGGCTGCTTGTCCTGAGTGTAATCCCACGGCTCGTGAGCTGCATTGGCAATCGAACACCACCCGGCCTCCAGAAGAAGTATGGGCTTGCCCTTACGGTCTGAAAATGATTTGAGCTGGCCCTGTATGGTCTGCCATCTTTCCACGACCTCCGAGACGGGTACATTGTGATCCCGCCCCAGCTTCCAGTAGCTATTCATGCCGATGATGTCGAGTTGATCCCAGAACGGAATGTCGGCGTAGTGGTCCCAATTGGACGAGTAGGTGAGCTGTCCCTTGAAGTTGTCGCGCACCATTGAGATGGTGCGTTTCCATTCGTCGGCGTGCGTCTCCGTGCTGACCAGCTCAGAGCCAACCACCATCACGTCCGCCCGATACGACTGCGCTATCCAGGCGAAATGGTTGAGCATATTGCGGTATGACTCAAACCACGCCCCCCATGATGGCGGATTGATCTTTCCTCGCCATTCATCGCCGCGCGGGGCATCCAGCAGCACGATCGGCATGAGTATCACGCGCAGGTTCTTCGATTTGGCATACGCAATCAGCGCGCCGAGCTTTTCCGGAGTGGGCGTCATGCGCATGTCGAGGTAGATCCGCTCGGACGATCCATTTTCCTGACGTGCATCCACCACGCACAGAAATGTATCCGCGCCCAGCTTCACCATTTCGTCGATGCATTCCTCGTACTTGCTCGGCGTCCCCGGCGACGGGCGGTCCAGCCAGTCAGGACGCTGGATCTGCATGGCCACGCCGCGGTATGGCAAACCCGTCAGCGGAACGAGCCGTCCGCCGGAATCGGTCGAAACCGGCTCCAAAGGCCGGGCGGAGCTTTTGATCATGCAGCCTACTGCCACAATCAGATACAGCCCGCCCGCAACGGCAATCAATGTTCGTCTAAACTGGGATGGATTCATGTAAAAAACCGCATATTCCGGCGGCGAACCGCCAATCGATCAGCGCGCCCGCCCGAGATCGAACGCATCATGCACAAGCTGCAGCGCCCGCGCGCCGTCCTCACGATTGATGATGCACGACAGCTTGATCTCGCTGGTTGTGATGTTCTGGATGTTGATTCGCGCATCCGCCAGTGTGCGAAACATCTTCTGCGCGACCCCCGTATGCACGCGCATTCCAACGCCGACAACGCTGACCTTCGCCAGATCGCTGTGATAAGTCGCCGCCGCCCCAGCCAGGTCGCTGACGATGCGATCGACGACCGCCTTGAGATCATTCAATTCGCCATGCTCAACCGTGAACGAAATGTTGGCGGTGTTGTCGTCCATGACGTTCTGGATGATGTCGTCCACCATGATGTTTGCCGCGGCGATGTCTCCGAAAATCTGCGCCGCGATTCCCGGGCGATCGGGCACGCCCTTGATGCTGACCCGGGTGAGATCGATTTTCAATGCCGCGCCGCTGACGACGATGTGTTCCATTTTCTTTGTCTCCGCGACGATCCAAGTCCCTTCATGATCGTTCTGGCTGTTGCGAACATGCAGCGGCACGTTGTACTTCTTGGCAAATTCAACAGCGCGCGTCTGCAATACGCTGGCGCCCAGGCCGGCCAGTTCGAGCATTTCATCATAGCTCAGCGCATCGATCTTGACGGCGTTTTTCACGATCCGCGGATCGGCGGTGTAGATGCCATCCACATCCGTATAGTTCTCGCACACATCCGCGTTGAGCACCGCCCCCAGCGCCACCAGCGTCGCGTTCGATCCGCCGCGTCCAAGCGTCGTAAACTCCCCGTCGGCCGTAATCCCCTGAAATCCGGCCACGATCACAATGCGCCCTTTTTCAAACTGCTCGAAGATGCGCTGCTTGTTGATCGATTGAATGCGCGCCTTTGCGAACGCGGAATCCGTCACAAGGCCGATCTGCCCGCCGGTGAAGCTGATCGCCTGATGGCCGCGTGCATGAATCGCCATCGCCATCAGCGCAATCGTGATCTGCTCGCCGGTGACCAGCAATTGATCCATCTCGCGTTTGGGCGGCGCCTGGGTCGCGCCGCCGTAACCGCACACGTCGCTGGCAAGCTTTATCAACTCGTCAGTGGTGTGGCCCATGGCGCTGACGACCACCGCGACGTGGTTTCCAGCTTCCTTGGTGGCGATGGCGCGGGCGGCCGCCTTATGGATGCGCTCCGCATCGGCGACGCTTGTGCCGCCGAACTTCTGAACGATAAGGCCCATGTGAAATCGATTCTCCGCCGGAGTAATAATGCTCTCGAATGTGCCGGCGGATTATAAAGAACCGGCCCGGCCACACAACGCCGCCGCTTCCAGGCCTTCAAATGTGTTCGTCGTCAACCGCCAATATCGGCAAAGCAAGTGCCTTGTCGGCGTCAGGTTCAATGTGACGCTTTCGAAGCTGCCCACACGCCGCGTCGATGTCGCGTCCCCGGCTCTTACGCACATGGGCGTTGACGCCCGCATGGCGAAGAATCTCCTGAAATCGCACCACCTGTGTCGCCGCCGGCCGTTTATATGGCAGCCCCTCAACTTCGTTGTATCGAATCAGATTCACATTTGCCCGCAACGTCTGGCAGAGTCGAGCCAACTGCCGCGCGTGTTCCGGCTGATCATTTACCTCGCCCAGAAGAATGTACTCGAGCGTGATTTCCCGACCGGTCTGCTCGAAGTAATAGCGAAGTGACTGAAGGATTTCGTCCAACTCGAAATGCTCGGCCCACGGGATCAGTTTCCGGCGCAGCGCCTCGTTCGGCGCGTGCAGCGAGAACGCAAGATTGACGGGCATTCCCTCGTCCGCCAGCGCCCGAATTTTTGAAGGCACGCCAACGGTCGAAACCGTGATCCGCCTGCAACCGACATCAAACCCGCGCGGCTCGTGCAGTATTCGAATCGCCTTCACCACCGCACCGTAATTCGCCAACGGCTCGCCCATGCCCATGAAGACAATGTTGGAGACGTGCTCGCCTCGCGCAGCCAGTTCAGCGTTGAGCGCGAAAATCTGCTCCACGATTTGGCCGGCCGACAGATTCCCCTGTACGCCGTTCACTCCGCTCGCGCAGAATCGGCATCCGACCGGGCAACCAAACTGCGAGCTGATGCAGGCCGTGCGGCGATCACCGTCGGGGATCATCACCGTTTCCGCCTGTCGGCCGCTTTCCCAGCCGAGCAGAAGCTTCAGCGTTCCGTCGTTGCTGAGCTGACGCGCAATCGCCGTAGCCAGGTTGAAACTGAACGTCTCGCCGATGCTGGCCCGCAGCGCCTGCGGCAGATTGGACATCTTGGCCGGATCAATTTGAAGCTTTTGATAAACCCACTCAAACAATTGATTTGCGCGAAATGCCGGCAGACCGGCTGAAACGACGACATCCGTCGCCTCGGTGAGGGTCAGGTCAAAAAAGCTGGCAGAATCAAAACTCGGCGCGTTAGGTGGCATACAATTTGAATGAGATGTTAATGGAATAGTTCGACCGGATGATAGTCCCTCGAGCACCATTGAGCACGCAATGAGTGTCAGCGCCCCAAATCCTCAAGGCTCGCCGGTCCAGCCTGAAACTGTCGAATCGACTTCGTCCGATCAGATTGCGCACGCAATTACCGACGAGCAACTCCTCGAAGCGTATCGCAACGGTGATGATGCTGGCTTCCGACAACTCGTTGAGCGCTACCAGCGGGAACTATTTCATTTTTTGATACGATTTCTCGGCGATCGCGCTGCCGCCGAAGATATTTTCCAGGAAACCTTTTTACAGGTTCATCAGTCGGCCGGCCAATTTGACACCACGCGCCGCTTTCGCCCGTGGCTTTTCACAATCGCGGCAAACAAATCTCGCGATCTGATGCGCTCTCAATCACGCCGGCCGACGATGCCGCTACAGGCATCCATCAAAAACGGCGATGATGAATCCGGTTCATTTATCGATCTTCTGCGCTCTGACCAGCCGCTGCCCGGCGAAGAGATGTCACGTCGCGAACAACAGCAGATCGTGCATGCGACGGTTATGGCTATGCCCGGGCACCTGCGCGAGGTGCTTTTGCTCTCCTATTTTCATCAATTCCCATACAAACAAATCTCCGAAATCCTGGAAATCCCGCTTGGTACGGTCAAGAGCCGCCTGCACGCCGCCGTCGCATACTTCGCGGATCAGTGGAGGCTCCTCGTTCATGAGAAAAAACCGGAATGAAGCCGTGAGAACGGTGGTCGCGTGATTACCGCGTAGCACCATTTTGGCGGCGGTCGATGGTAAAAAGCAGCGCAATATCCCGGCGCGGAAAGGTGTGAACTGAAGGACCGCTTTGGTGGATGGGGATTTTCATGTAAATGGCATGCTTTGCGGAATTTTGCAGATTTCTGTCATATGAGGTCGCATCGCGATTACAATCCCGACCGACATCAAGGAATCTCAGCAAGGAGTCTACCGTGCGGGCAAAAGCGATTGGATTTTCGGCGGGCGTAAATCTTTTGGTGGCGTCGTTTGCTTCAGCCGACGCGATCGTCAGCAAAGATGGGACGGGCGTGATCCGGGTCGTCCCGTACGCGATCTCAGCGGGCTATCAGAACACTGCATGGACGAATGCTCAGCAGGATGCATTCTGGCAGCGAAACACCTTGTTGATCAATGTGATGGGCGCAAAGGGAATCTCCAGCAACCGGTATTTTGAGAACGAGAAGCAGTCGTACGGCCGGGCGATGTTCACCTACATCTACCACCTGGCGAACAACAACACGTCCGGTGCCGCCAATGACCGCAGCTTCTTGGTCGCCACACCAATTCTCGGTGAAGACGGCGGCAATATCAGCGGCATGCAGAATACTGACAACGTCGATCTCTTTCCGAGCTTTACCCTCAAATGGCAGGTTCCCAAATACTTTTTCTTCGGCAAGTTTTCGAGTCAGCAGTTGGGATCCAC
>JBBQCK010000044.1:0-9884 GCA_038318605.1 Tepidisphaerales bacterium
CCAGCAGATAGCAGTTGGTGTGAGATGCCGCGGCGTCGGCGTAGCCAAATTCGGTGTATTGATCAGACATGGAAATTGTGGACCGGCCAGCGTATCAAAATCGATGAGTAAGCTATGCCGCCTGTTCGCACCCTTAATGCCATTGCACAAGCGGCCTCCGCCTGCAGGCCGCGAAAAAAGCATGTTTGTACTGCATCCGGGGGGTACATAATATAACTCCGGATCGGGGCTGCCATCATACTGTCAGAATGGATCGTGAGATTTGTTTGATCCCGCCAAACGCAAACCCGCGGCAATTTCACTGGCCGAGCCCGCGGAAAGCACCGCCGGCGGCGACCCGTTTCGCGCTTCGCGCGCGAAACCTGCTGTGAATCCAGAACACCCAACTGCCCGGGATGCGGAAAATCCCCCGGCATCAAAGCACCAGTTGCTGTTCCTGCAGGGCCTGCGCGGTCTGGCGGCGCTTGGCGTGGTGCTGTTTCACTTCACGACCTGTGCGCCCGCGGCGACGGCCCTGCCATCGGCCATACCGTCGTCGATTCTCTGGGTGATCGCGCATTTCAACCGGGGCGTCGAACTCTTCTTTGTGCTCAGCGGCTTCGTGATGGCATACAGCCAGCGCCGCGAGCTGATTGGTCCATCGTATGTGGCGCGCTTTATCGCGCGAAGATCGCTGCGACTGGATCCCACCTACTGGCTTACATTGCTGCTGATGTGGGGACTGTCTTTCGCCTCAGTCTCCGGGGCGCAATTCACCGGGCGGCCGGTCACCGTCGGCGATTGGCTTGCAAATCTGTTTTACCTGCCGGTCCTCACCCAGCGGCCATTGTTTCTCATCGTCGTGTGGACCCTCTGCTATGAAGTTCAGTTCTATATCGCCCTGACGGTCCTCACAGGAGTCGGCCAGCGCCTGTCCCCGCAGAATTGGCAGCGCGGCTATGCATGGGTGTTTGCCCCATTGACCTGCTGGTCTCTGGCGACGTGGGCGGGTTTTGTCCCGCAAATATGGCCGGGCCTTTTCGTGGATCGCTGGTTCATGTTCATGCTGGGAATGACCGCATGCTGGGCATGGCAAAGTTATATTCGCGCCGGCTGGTTCTGGATGCTGGTTCTCGCCGCCGCTGCAACCATCCCATTCACGCCGTATCGATCCGAGACGATCGCCGCAGTGGTATGCGCCACGGCGATCGCGATTGTCGGCGAGCTGAATGGATTGGAAGGATGGCTGTCATGGCGCCCGCTTCAGTTTCTGGGGGCGGTCTCCTATAGCCTTTATCTGCTGCACCTGGTCGTTGGCGGAAAGGTTCTGACAATTGGAGATCGTCTGGCAGCACGCCGAGGACATCAGCTTGTAGACGTGCCATGGGTGGCCGTCTTGATTGTCCTGGCAGCGATCGCAGCGAGCATCGCGGCGGCCTGGGCAATGCACAAATTCGTTGAACGCCCCTGCATGCTGCTCGCAAAGCGGATCAAGATCACGTCGCGGCCGGCCGGGGCGCCGCAACCTGCGTTGGCAAAATCATGAGGCGATGAAGCGCTGGTGCCAATTGCAAAACATTTCCCGGCATGGGTCGTCGCCGAGCGATCTTTCGACGAGCGTCTACCCTTGCCCCGCATGTACCTGCCGGTAAAGCGCTGCAGTTTGTTCAACTGTTTTCGCCCAAGTGAATCCGGCCGCCCTCACCAACCCGGCGGCGGCGAGGGAAGCCCGGCGGTTTTCGTTCTGCAGTAACGCCACGATCGCCTCGCACCATGCATCCTGATCGCTCGGATCGAGAAGAATACCCGCATCGCCCACCACCTCTGGCAGCGATGATGCATTGGAACAGATCACCGGCGTGCCGCATTGCATCGCCTCGAGCGGCGGCAGGCCGAAACCTTCGTAAAGGGAAGGAAACGCAAACGCCAGCGCGCCGCTGTACAAGGCGCCCAGGTCGCCGTCATCGACATATCCGGTGAGATGGATGCGGTTGCGGGCCGATTCACTCCTGGCAATGTCTTCAATGAAGCGGGCATATTTGTAATCGCGCCGGCCGGCCAGAACGAGGCGCAGGTCGCCGGCCGCACCGGCTCGCTCCAGGCGTTCGATGCAGCGCACCAGATGGGCCATGTTTTTATGCGGCGCGAGCGTGGCGAGACTGAGCAGATACGGGCCATCGGGAATCTGATATTTTGCGCGCGTGGCTGCAATGGCGGCTTGATCGCCTTGGGGATGAAACGTATCGGGCGACGCGGCCCAATGTATCACCGCCACCCGATCGGCCGGAAATCCGGTCAATCGCACCAGATCGCTCTTGGTATGTTCTGAAACCGCATGGACATAGTCCTCCGGCCGAAGTGAATCGAGTATGCGCTGGAAAACATCGCGGTTGTGCGGAGTGATCAAGTCGTTGCCGAATAGAACCGGCGTCAGATCGTGAATCGTGAGGATCGGTTTGATGTGCCTCTGTCGCCGCAGGCTCCTGGGTATACCGGCGTAGGTTGAGTGGAATATATCCGCATGCAGAAGCGCCTTCGCGGCAATACGCGGACGCACAGCGTTGATCGCCGACGAAGCGGCCGACAATGCCGCAGCGCTGATGCGCGCCGCCAGCGAGCGCGACGCGCCGAGGCTGACTTGCCGCCGCATGACCCATCGCGCCAGCGCCGGTGATGGCAGGGCGCCGCGCGGCAATTCGGGGTGCTGGTCAAGCAGATTGGCAATTGACGCCAACGCCCAGAGCGAACCGGTTGCGGCGTATGAAAGCTCCACATCCGCGCGCCCGCGCAGGCCCATCGCCAGGTTCCAGCTCACGCGCGCCAGCCCGGTCCGTGTGGCCGGATTGTCGCCGACCGGCGAGATATCGAGGATGACGTTGAGGTTTTCCACTTAGTCGCCCGAGGATAGCGTTGATCACTGGCCACCGTCTCGGAACGCTTTGCGACCGATCACTGTAAGGGTATAGTATCTTCGACCGTATTCAATGCGATCGGATCGAACCTGCAACTGTTAATCGGACGCCGAGGAGCAGCAATGTTGTTGCGCGAATACATCGAAACCCAGCCGCTTCTTCGCGAATTAAAATATCGCCTCGTACCATATTTACACGCCATCAGATTTAAAATCTTTGCAAGTAAGGAACGAAAGAAGTCGCTTAAGAACTGGCACTTGGGTGTGGAAAACTGTCCAGACTCAAAATTTATCCCCCGTGTGCCGGGTGCGGGGTCTGTGCGGTGGGGATTTCAGACCATGCATTGCGGCGTGAAAGTGGTGGCCGGTTGCTATTACGGTTACGAAAACATGAAAATGCTGGAGCGCACAGGCGGTGTCCATGAGCCACAGGAGGAGCGGGTTTTCGGCGAGGTGCTGAAGCACATGCCCCCAGATGCCACCATGATCGAGCTGGGATCGTACTGGTCATTCTATTCAATTTGGTTTGCGAGTGTCGTGCAGCGCGCGCGCTGTTTCTTGGTAGAGCCTTTGTTATCCAATCTGAACTACGGGCGGCGAAACTTTGCGGCAAATCGCATGGAAGGGACATTCATTCAAGCATTTGTTGGCGAAGAGCCCGGCATGATCGAATGCACACGTCAAATTTGTGTAGATGAACTCGTGGCGGAGCACAAAATTGCTCGGATCAATATATTGCACGTCGATATCCAGGGGTATGAAGGGGCAATGTTAAAAGGAGCCCGACAGTCAATCGATGCAAGAGTGATCGACTACTTATTTATTTCGACGCATTCGAACGAACTACATGCGGAATGCACGGCGTTCTTGGCAGACCGGCATTACGTCATTCTCGCCTCCGCCGATTTGGATGATAGTTTCGGCCCGGACGGTGTGCTGGTCGCTCGACGCGAGGAATTGGACGGCCTCGCGCCGGTTCTCATTTCTTCGAAAAAACATGCAACTCAGTGAACGTCGAAGCGTTTTCATTTGCTGAGTCATATTTGTGGTGCATGTCGATCAGCCCGCCAGCGGGCTTTCCCATGTGCGCAGTCCAAATCTGCTGAGATAAATCGGTATCACCTTCAGCCGCTCATCCGCCTGCTCGATATCGCGAAGCATCGCCCGCTTGTCGGCCGCATCCGGCTTGGCCAGCAGCGTCACCGATCCCCCTGACCCACCCGCGCCGTTGACCTTCCAGCCCGCCGCCCCGTGCGCTTTGGCGATGTCGATGATCTTCTGATGCCCATCGCCAATCAGATCGGCGTGCAGATTCGCCTGCGCTTCGGTGTTTTCGATCATCGAGCGCCCAAAGCCCGCGAAATCTCCCGCCACCAGCGCATCGCGCCCGCGCACGGCCGTCTCGCGCAGCGGCGTGAGCTTGGGCGCATCCGGGCCGGCCCCTTCCAGTTCCTTGATGACCATGCGATGCACCTCGGAGCTGTTGTGCGCGCTGCCGACATAGACCAGCGCCAGTCGGCTTTCCAATTCCCACCAGAGCGCGTTGGAAATCAAAATCGGGCTCACCGATGCATGCGGATAGTTATGCATCTCAATGAAATTGATGCCGCCGTACGCGCTGGCAAGCTGGTCCTGAATGCCGCATTGCTGTTTGAGCAGGCCCGTCTCGATCTTGTGCGCGGCCGCCGCCACTTCGTGAGCCGTCAATCGCCCGGGCGTAAGCAGATCGAGCGCGCCGATCAAAGCCACACTGACGGCGGCGCTGGTGCCGGTTGATCCGCCGGCTGGCGCATCGCTGAAGATCGACACCTCAAGCTCGAGATGCTGCGGAATGTTCATGTACTCGATGGCCGCTTCGAGCAGCGGCTGCTTGTCGTACAGACCGCGCGGCTTGTCGATGGTGTACCGCTGGCCGTAATTTTCCGCGTGAATGGTGATGCGCGGCTCGGGGCGATCCTGTTTGAAGATGCGAATCTGCACCTCGGCGTATGGATACACCGCAATGTTCATCACCTTGCCGTGACAGGCAAACCACGTATCCGTCCATCCGCCATTGTCGCATACGCGGATCGGCGCGGCCGAGTTGATGATGCGGATGGGGTTGCGCGGCTCGCGTGGCTTTTGTTGCTCTGGCATCGGTTGCTCCCGTGGTCAGCCAGCTATGGGCGGTTTGGTGAGCGCATCGCGCACAACCGATTTGAATTTCGCGAATGAAAAGCGATCGCGGGCAATCGCCCGGCCGGCTTCGCCGAACATCCGCCGTTTTGCGGGATCGTTCAAAAGGTCCACGCAATGCTCCACGAATGAATCCGCATCGGCCGCGACATACAGTGTTTTTCCGTGATCGAAGATTCCGTCCCAGCCGCGCAGGGCGCTCTGGCTGATGACCGCCGCGCGGGCGTAAGTCATGGATTCGACAACTTTGATGTTGGTGCCCCCGCCATAGGTCACCGGGCAGATGGTGATGGCCGCCTTTCGATAAACGTCGGCCACATTTTCAACAAACCCAATGATCCGCACCCCCGCCACTTTCTGCCACCTGCTGCGCTCTGTGTCGCCAAGATGTGCGCCGGCGATGTGATATTCCGCCTCCGGTACGCGCTGAAGCACGCGCGGCCAGACGTTCGTCAAAAATGCGTCGATGCCATGAATCATCGGCCCGTTGCTCAGCGACCCAATCGTCAGGCAGATGCGCGACGCCGGATCAAATGGCATCGGCACATCCACCGGCTCGACGCCGCCCGGCGGCACGAAGGGGATGTTCGGCAGAATGCTGTATCGATCGTGACCCACGCGCGAAATGTCGGCCGGCTTGCACAAAAACACATGCCGGCATTTCGCCAGCGCCTGTGACTCACGCTTTTTCAACACACGCGCCGCCCGGCGCGCCATGTTGCTGCGCAGGCCCTTCTCCGCGCCGCTGGCGATGCGCGTCTCCAGCACGATGCTCTCAAAATCATCGGCGTCGGCGATGGTGTTCGGATACTTGCCCACCAGATCCGTCCACAGCAGACAATAAATGTGCCGGGCCACAACCCAGTCATATTTTGCCGGATCGACGGCCCGCCGCAGGTCGGCCATCATGCGCGGCTGCGGCGCGCTATACAGCGCCGCCGGGTCCGCGAAATTTGCGATGCGATTGACCATCGCCGGGGCGATCGGCCGAAGATATTTCCAAAGCCCAAGTTCTGACGGCCCCTGCGGCCTCGATGCGCCAAGTGTGTGGTATTTCTCGCGCATGATCCGCGCGGGCTCGGGCGTATCGAATGTCTCCCGCTCGATCCAAAACGTGTCCACATCCCCCACCTCCGCCAGCGCGCGATACACAAGATTCGATCGCTGCCGCCCTCCCGCAGTAGGGGGTTCAAGGGCCGCGGGGGTGATGTAGAGAATACGCATGAAATCGCTCACGACCGCCGATGCCCCACTCGACGCAGAAATGCATCCTTAACCCGCGACAGCGATCCGCCAATCCCCGACAGGCGGGTGCTGGTCAGCCGACGGCGAAAAAACGCGCCCTGCTCGAACGGATTATCCTCGGCGCTGATTCGCCCGGCCGCCAGTTCGATGTCGTACAGCCCGCGCATCGGCGTGCTGATTGCCCTTCCATCACTGAACCTGCCAAATGAATATCCCCAACCCATGCACGCGGGCAAGCCTTCCCTTTGCAGCGCATCCACATACCCCCGCGCCAACGCCTGCCAGACTGGCGCGAACGCTGCAGTATCAATTTCCGCATATCGCGAAACATCGCCCGGCCGCTCGGGCGTAAAGCCGCTGAAATGGAAAAACATCATCGGCGCGCCGCCCGCCGTCACGCTTCCATCTGCCGAAGCCGCCAGCCGCCGCTCGTGCAGGTTCCAGTAGGCGACATTCGCTCCGGGATGCCGATAAACCTGCGCTCCAAAATAGACCGGCAGCAGATCGATCCATTTCTGATCGCACGTCAGCCCGTCGCGCTGAAAACAAAACCGCCGCATGCGATCGATGAACCATGCGACAAACGCCTCAGCCTCATCCGATCGCCGCACGCACACAAATCCGCCGTTATGAATCCCGAACCGCACCACGTTCAACTCAAGCGTCCCGCCCAGCGCCGCCGGCGGCGCGGCAAGCATGTGCGGCGTCAACATCAACCCGTTTCTGCCATTCAGCGCCGCCCACACCCCATCGAGCGAATCGGTAATGAGTATATCCGCATCAAAATACGCCCAGGCCGCGTGATTCGTCCTCCGCAGCAGATATTGATGCGCCCACGCTTTCAAAGCGTTGCACAACTCAAACGCCGTATATCGAAAACTCATCTCACGGATCAGCGGCGCTTCGACAAATTCGTCCAGTTGCACCACACAAAACGGCTCGGCCGACGGATCAAAACACCCTTCGACGCGGTCGGCCAGAAAACAGTAAAACGTCGGCGCATCCGCCCCACCTCCATTCGCGCCACGATTGTGCTCCGCAAAACTGCGCGCCAGCACCCGGGCGTAGGGGAGATATCGCTTGGTAATCACCGTACACCCGGCCACATCCCGCCCGGCCGGCGCTGCGCCATCCACCCGATCCGCAAGGGGATTCATGGCCGCTCCTTGATGAATCGGGCCGGCATTCCGCCCCAGATCTGCCACGCCGGCACATCGCGGTTGACCACGCTCCCCGCCGCGATGATCGCGCCCCGCCCGATGGTGACGCCCGGCAGCACCACGACATGCGTGCCAAGCCACGCATCCTCTTCAATGACGATCGGCGCGCCGGTGAATCCCTGTTCGCGTATGGGCACGTCACGTCGTTCGTAGCGGTGGTTGGCGCTGATGATGTAGCAATACGCCCCGACCAGCGCCCGATCACCAATCGAAAGCGGCCGATACGCTCCCAGAAACGTATTTCGCCCCACATACGCCCCCGCCCCCAGCGCAAACCGCGCATCCGCCCCCGCGTCGGTGGAAATCCACAACGAACAATCCCGATCGATCCGCGAGCCATCCCTAAACCTCGCCGCATCACGCCAGTTTCTCGGCCCGAGAATTTCCAGCGTCGGATGAATCACCACGCCGCGCCGCGCCTGCCCGGCAATCCACCATCGAAACTGCGCCGTGCGAAAAACGCCGGAGATGCGCCGGCGCGCCGCCCAGTAGGGCCCGCCCGCAAGCGGCGCACGAGCCGGCCCAACGGCCGCCGCGCCCGGCCGATCGATGGAAGTTGTAGATGGCGCATCCGACATGGGCACTTCAATTTCAGAGCGAGTCAATTCCAGAGCGAGCTTTTAAGCCATCGGCAAAGTGTCGAGCGATGCCCGCTTCGCAGCCAGCCGCCGCCGCGCAGATATCGACCCATCCATAATTCCGCCTGACGGCGATCTTTCGCTTCAAGGCAAAGCCCGGCCAACTGGCCCGCCGTGGCGGCTCGATCCCGCAGCACCTCCGCCCGCATACCGGCTGACGCAAGGTCGGCAAAATATCGCTGGAGAAAATAATACTGCTCCGCCACCCATATCGCCTTACGCCGCGAAAAAATCCCGCCCGGATGCTGCCGATATACGCTCAATACCTCCTCAATGAACCCGGCCGGCCCGCTGCGCGCATTCAGCACATGCAAAGGCCAGTCGCATATCGGCGAAACGCCAAACCACGCCGGAAACTCATCAAACAGCCGGTTGCGAAACATCACCGTACAGGTCGGAATCAGATTCACCCGCACCAGCTCGCCCAGACTCGCAACCGCCCGGCGCAGGTCCGGCGCGGGTATTTCCAGCGGCGGCTGTTCCCGGTCTTCGGCGATCACCCGGGCAATGCCATACACGCTCGACCAGTCCGGATGCGCATCCAAAGCATCCGCCTGCATCTGCAGCTTCCCATCATGGCACCAGTAGTCGTCCCCTTCGAGTATCGCGATGTAATTTCCTTCGCACGCGCGGAACGTCTGCTTGAAGTTCTCCGCCACGCCAATGTTGGCCTCGCGAAACAGCGGCCGGATCACCGTTGGGTGGCGATGGGCGTATTGTTCAATGACGTCACGTGTTCCATCCGTCGAACGATCCTCCCCAATCACGATCTCGTACTGAAAATTCACCGTCTGCGCAAGAATGCTGTCCAGCGCTTCGGCGATGAAGCGCTCATGGTTGTAGGTGATCATCAAAACGCTGACCTTCAATCGTCGCCCTCCGCGCTAGGATCACCCGGCCGGGATTCTCGCCTTCAATGCCGCGGCATTGCGGCAGGCCGTCGCCAGGATCGATGTGGTCGCCGCCACCGCGTCCGGCGTCATGGCGGTGCCGGTCGGAACGAGGAACACCCGGTCGGCAACCCGCTCGGTGTTCGGCAGAAGCAGCCGCGCATGCGGAAACAAGGATTTGTACGGCTCCATGTTGTGACAACCCGGCCAGAAGTATTTGCGCGCCAGGATGTTTTCCGCATGCAGGACCTTGACGATCTCATCCCGACAAAGCCCCGCCGCAGCTTCGTCCACCTCAATGACCACATACTGAAAATTGTTCCGCTCCGATTCGTCGTATCCAAAGAGCGCTAGGCCCGGGATGCCCGCAAGCTGCTCGCGATAGAGATGGTAGTTTCGCCGGTTGATCGAAAGAAAGTCGTCGAGGCTCTCCAGCCCCGTCAGCCCCATCGCGGCCGAAGCCTCCGACATCTTCCCGTTCGTGCCGATGTAGACCACGTTGTCGTAGCCGGCGAAGCCGAAGTTGCGCATCAGCCGCATCTTCTCCGCCAGCGCATCGTCGTTGGTCACAACCGCGCCCCCCTCGAACGTGTTGAAGAATTTGGTCGCATGAAAGCTGAACACTTCCGCCAGTCCAAATCCCCCAACCATCCGCCCGCCGCGAGAACATCCGAACGCGTGCGCGGCGTCGAACATCAGTTTGAGGTTGCGACGTCCGGCAATATCCGCCAACGCTTCCACATCGCAGGTGTTGCCCCACACATGCACGCCGATGATCCCGCTGGTACGAGGCGTGATCATCCGCTCCACAGCCGCCGGGTCGATG
>JBBQCK010000045.1:0-9858 GCA_038318605.1 Tepidisphaerales bacterium
CGGCCTCGATCTGCGGCGCGATCGGCCCTACAGCATTTACCCTGAGCTGGATTTCGATGTCTGCGTGGGCGACGGCAGCCGTGGAACGCTGGGAGACTGCTGGGATCGATACTGGGTGAAGATGAACGAAATGAGGCAGTGCGTGCGAATGCTCCGGCAATGCCTCAGGCAACTGCCGGATGGGCCTTATCGCGCCAAGCTGCCGCGCAATCTGCGGATTCCACCGGGGGAGATTTACGCCGAATACGAGAACCCGCGCGGGCACCTCGGATTTTTCATCGAGAGCCAGGGCGGGCCGATCCCCTATCGCGTAAAAATCCGCGGCGCGGGCTTCGTCAATCTCGCGATCCTCGGCGACCTCTGCCAGAACATCCTGCTGGCCGACGTGCCGGCGATTGTAGGATCGATTGACGTGGTGATGGGGGAAGTGGATCGATAGCGGCCGGAAGTTGCTGGTTGGAAGTTGGTCGCAATCGATTGCGGGGCGGGGTCGTCAATTTTCGGATTCGAGTTTCTTGTTTCCTGATTCCTGCAGCTATCGGACTCATCGACTGGCGTTGATTTGGTGGGCCTAAGTTACCCAGCTTGGCGCTGGAACTAACTATTTGGTCCGATAAACGCACATTTATACATATTTTGCCAGATCCTCGGAAATGGCGTGTTATTTTGTGTAAAAACAGTGGGTTTTCGGGTGGGCGGATTTCGATCCACGTGGTTAAAAGACGATGGAGATAACGAGGGTCGTGCCTGCGGAGGGCGCGACGAGACAGGGGTAATTGGTAATGATGTTCAAAGCTCAACTTCAACAGTTGGTGGGTGTCGGTGCATTTGCCATGTCGGCGTTGCTGGTGAGTTCGGCGCGCGCTGCGGTGGTTATCGACGATTTTACCACGACGACCGCCACCTGGCCCATCGGCTCGGGCGGGTCGGCCAACGAAGCGGCGCTTGGCGATGTCGCCGGCGGCGTGCGCGATACGTCTCTCGCAGTGGCATCCTTCAACGTGCCAGGGCTGGACAGCGTCTCGGCCAGCGTTTTCAGCAGCGGCGGATTCTCGCTGTTCGATTACCAAAGCACCGCCGGAGCCGATGGAGCAGGTACGCTCAAATATGGCCGGACTTCAGGCGGGGCGGATCTGAACCTCGATCTGACCGGCGAGTCCCTTCTCTTGGATTTTTTCTCATTCGACTATCCCGCCGATCAGCCCATCGTCGTCACAGTCACCCTGCTACAGGCGGCGGGTGGCGGTACCAATAGTGTGACGTTGCCGAGCAGCTATTACAGCCAGAGCGGCCCGGGCTCGCTTCTGATTCCGCTTCTGCCGGGCCTGGTGCCGTTCCTCAATGACGTTGACGGCATTTATGTTGCGCTCGACGCGCCGCAGGCCGGCGATTTCAGGCTCGATCGGATTTCAACCGTTGCGGTTCCGGAACCCGCATCACTTTCGCTCCTGTTGCTGCCGCTGGCGGCCGCGACGCGTCGCCGGCGCGCTTGAGGTTCAGCCAGGCAGATGACCGCAAATTCTTTGGTTCGTGCTGCAGCGCATTGCCAGCGTATTTTCGCTCACTAACCTGTGGGCGATGAAATCCACCGCTCCAACTGCCGCACTGCCTCCCGACTATCTTGAACGCGTTTATGCCGGTGTGCTGGGCAAGATCATCGGCGTGTACCTCGGCCGGCCGATCGAAGGCTGGACTTTCGAGCGCATCACGGCGGAGTTCGGCGAGATCAATTACTACATTCACGAGCGGCGCGGCGTGCCGCTGGTCGTGACCGACGACGATATTTCCGGCACGTTCACGTTCGTGCGAGCGCTGTCAGACAACCCGGAGAAGGGTGCGGCCATTTCACCTGCCGACATCGGCGACACGTGGCTCAACTACATCATAGAGAACAAGTCGATTCTCTGGTGGGGCGGCATGGGCAATTCGACCGAGCACACAGCCTATCTGCGCCTCAAGCGCGGCATGCGGGCGCCGCACACGGGCAGCATCGCGACCAATGGCCGGGTCGTTGCCGAGCAGATTGGCGCGCAGATATTTATCGACGGCTGGGCAATGGCATCGCCCGGAAACGCCAATCTCGCGGCCGACCTTGCCACTAAAGCCGCAAGTGTCTCCCACGATGGCGAGGCGATTTATGGCGCGGTCGTTATTGCGGTCATGGAGGCAATGGCATTTGTCGAACCTGATCTCAACGCGCTGCTCGATGCCGCGGTTGGGCATATTCCGACAGACAGCACCATCGCCCGCATGATCGGCGAATTGAGGAGCCTGCGCCGCCGCGAGTCGGATTGGCGCAAGGCCATGACTTTCATGCAGGCGAATTACGGCTACGACAAATTCGGCGGCAACTGCCACATGATTCCCAATCATGGGCTGATCATTCTCGCCCTGCTCTGGGGCGACGACGATTTCCAGAAGTCGCTGATGATCGTCAACACCTGCGGATGGGACACCGACTGCAACAGCGCCAACGTCGGATGCATTCTTGGAATCAAAAACGGCCTGAGGGCGATCAATGCCAAAGCGGATTTTCGCACGCCGGTTGCCGATCGGTTGCTGCTGCCGACAGCGGATGCGGGCGGGTGTTTCACCGACGCCGCCACGGAAGCAATCAAACTGGCCAACATGGGCCGGCGCCTGGCGGGGATAAAGCCTGTTCTGCCCAAGCAAGGAGCGCGATTTCATTTTAGCCTTCCCGGCAGCGTGCAGGGATGGCTGGCAGGTGAAGGCGTTGACGCCGCGCCCACGCGCGTCCATCAAATAACTGATGATGGCGGCGCACTGGAGATTGCGTACACGAACATTGCGCCCAACCGCCCCGCACGCGCGGCTGTTGCGACGTTCATCTCTCCCGCCAACGCAGATATGAAGGGATATGGGCTGCTGGCGTCCCCCACGCTCTATTCGACGCAGACTGTGCGATTTGCCGCGAGCACTGCCAGCGGCACGGGGACATTTCGGCCATTCATCCGGCATTTCAACGATCAAAACCAACTCTCAGTCATCCCTGGTCCGGCAATGGACCTTGTTGCATCGGAGAAAATCTTCGAATGGCAAATCCCCGACACCGGCGGCCAGCCGATCGCCGAGGTGGGCCTGGAGATTCTGTCGGCGGGCGGACCGGCCGAGGGCGCAATGCGCCTTAATTGGCTGACGTGGAACGGTGTTCCGGCCATTCACCTCCGCGCTCCCGCAGCGGGCACAATGTACAAACGGGCATGGTGCGCCACGTGCAGCGAAGCGACTTTTGCGCGTGACGGGGCATATGTACTGGTGATTCAGAACGAGGGGCGCGGCCTGCTGATACACGGAACACGAGACTGGTCGGATTATGGCGTCTCGGCCGAGGTGAGGCCGCATATGGCCGACGCCTGTGGAATCGCCGTGCGCGTACAGGGGATACGGCGGTATTACGCGTTGCTGCTCACCCGCACCGGGCGCGCAAAACTCGTGAGGATGCTCAACACCGAAGCGACGCTGGCCGAGGCACCGCTGACGATGGAGTTTGGGCGTACTTACACAATGTCGTTGGAGGTTATCGGGCAGCGGCTGGTTGGGCAGATCGACGGCGAGGTGCTATTTGATCTGGTTGACCCGGAGCCGGCGCTGGATGGGGGCGCAGTTGCGCTGGTGGTCGAGGAGGGACGATCGCGTTACGACGGCGTTAAAATATCGCCCGCAAGTTGAATCCTCCCTTACAATAGTCGCGCCGGCCGCGATTGATTGCTCTGGCCGAATTGCCAGTGGGGTCGGCAGGAGATATTGGCGACTGGAGGAGGGAAAGCAGCGAGCGCAGCGTCGATGCGCACGCGGACGATACACCGATGGATATTGCGGCCACCCAACCGATTGACGACGCCGTGCGCTGTCCGCGGTGCGGCAAGCGCCTGCGGGCGGTCCATGAGGATGACCCGGCTGGCCTGATATGCCTCGCGTGCGGGCTGCGTATACCCGACGAGATCGCCGCGCTGCTTGGCGTCGTGCCCGAGCCGACCGTCGACGAGCCCTTACCCGCGAATCCCCCCCGGCTTGAGCCGGAGCGAGCCGGTCGGGGTCTGGCTGCGGTGCTGGTCGCGGTCGCGGCGGCGGTGACCATCGGCCTGGCATGGATGCTCGTCGCGACCGGCCGCGATGGTCCGGCGGACAAGCCGACGTTTGCGGCGGAAATCATCGCGCGGAAATCTGAGGCCGATGCGCTGGCCGGCGCCCGGCGATTTGCGGAGGCCGAGCCCATTTATGGTGAAATCGCTGATCGCATCGCGGCGACGCCGGACGCTACGGCCGATCTGCGCAAGCTCGCGCAACAGGCGCGCGGCGATCAGTTGCGAATGCAGGAAATCGCTCGGCTGGACGCCCGACCGGTTGCGCCGGCACAGGTAAAAACCCGCGCCGCCGCCACCGCACCTGCGGTCCCGAGCGATGCAACAAGTCAAGGCGGCATTGCGACGGCTCCTGACGCCAACGATGCTGGCCAGGGTGGTGCGTCCGCCGCACAACCGCGAACAAATCCAATTGATGGTGAAGCATCGCCGTCAACCATTCCCGCTCGCGCCGGTGACAACCCCGGCGGCATAGGTGCATCGGCAGGTGGACTGCCATCCTCGACAACATCGCCAGTATCCGTTGCCGCGCCGGCCGAACCGCCGCGGGTGGGGCTGCGCATGCGCGAGGCGGTGCGGACTCAGGACGAAGTGCTCGATGATCAGATCGGCGAGTCGATTCAGCAGGCGGTTAATTTCCTGATTCCAAAATTTGTCGATGGCCGGCTTGATCTGCAAGGGCCCGCCCAGCGGCAGGATGCCTACGCGACGGGCCTTGATGCGTTATGCGTCTACGCCCTGTTGCAGGCGGGGCAGGCGATTCACGATGAGCGCCTCAACCCGCGCGGCGATTTCATGCGCAAGCTCCTCGCATCGCTGAAAGAAATGCCGACGGATAACGGCCCGGTGGTTTACGCTCGGGCGCTGCGCGGCACCGCGCTGGCATTTTTGAACCGCCCGGAAGATCGCGCCGCGATGCGGCTCGATCAGGAATATCTGTACAAGGCGCAAACCAACGGCGCCTATAGCTACAGCGCCGCCATGCGCGGCACCTTCGACAATTCCAACTCGCAGTACGGCCTGCTGGGGGTGTGGGCGGTGGCGGAATCCGATTCGGGGGTGCCGGTGGCACCACAGTATTGGACGAGCGTCGAACATCACTGGGCCGAGGCGCAGAACACAGACGGCTCGTGGAACTATGCGCGGGCAGGCCGGCCGGGCTATCTCGCAATGACGGTCGCCGGCGTCGCCAGTCTTTTCATCACACAGGATTATCTCGCCAACGAAAACGCCATCGGAAAGCCCCCCTTCAGCTCGGCGCTCGAGCGGGCGCTGGTATGGCTGGAGACCGACGACCGTATTCTGGATGTCAATACGACAGGCTGGGGCGCGGGATATTCGCTGTATGGCGTCGAACGAATGGCGCTGGCCAGCGGCTTCAAATATTTCGGCACGCACGATTGGTATCGTGAGCTGTCGCGCATGTCAGTCGCCAGCCAGAACGCCGACGGATCCTGGCCGCGCATCAGCTTTGGCCGCGCCCGGGCCGGGCCGCCGCAGCCGGGCGACATGGTTGAAACGGCCTACAACCTGCTGTTTCTTTCGCGCGGGCGACATCCGGTTCTGATGAACAAGCTGCGATTTGGGAAGATCACCGCGGAGGCAGGCAAGGCGCGCGATCCGAAAACCATCGGCTTCTGGTCGAACCATCCGCGCGATATCGCCAATCTGGCGCGCATCGCCGGCCCATCACTCGAACGCCCGCTGAACTGGCAGGTCGTCAGCGTCGAACACGACTGGGCCGACTGGACCGATTCGCCAATCCTTTATCTTGCCAGCCATGTGTCGCCCCAATTGACCGACGGCCAGGTGGACAAGATTCGCGCCTACGTTTACGCGGGCGGCCTGCTCTATACCCAGGCCGATGGCGGCTCGGCGGCGTTCAATAAGTATGCTGAGGAACTGGCGACGCGGCTTTTTCCCAAATATGAGATGCGCGATCTGCCGCAGGACAGCCCGCTGTACTCGGCCGTGTTTCCAATGAAAAAGCCACCGTCGCTGCGCGCGGTGAGCAACGGAAGCCGCCTGCTGATGGTGCATTCACCCGTCGATATCGCCGCAGTGTGGCAGCGCCGCCTCGATCCCGCCGACGCGCAGGCGGGGTTGCGCGCCCAACAAACCGAACTGATGCATTTCGGCATCAATCTTTTCGTGTATGCGGCCGGGAAGAAGGATTTCCGCAATCGCCTTGCGTCGCCTTACCTTGCCGCGCCCGCCGGCGAACCGATCGACACACTGCGCATCGCGCGTATTCGATATCCCAACAATTGGGATCCAGAGCCTTATGCCTGGACCCGCTATGGGCGGTGGATGCAGAACCAAACCGGCATCGCCCTGGATGTCCGTGATTTTGATCTGAAAGACCTGGCGGTGCAGAGCGCTGCGCTGGCGGTCATCACCGGCACCGAAGCCAACGACCTGAGCGACACCGACCAGGCAATCATCCGCGACTTTGTCCGCGATGGCGGCGTGCTGCTGGCCGACGCCACGGGTGGCAGCCCCGCCTTTTACACATCGATCCGAAAATCACTGCGGATGGCGTTGCCGG
This sequence comes from Tepidisphaerales bacterium, assembly GCA_038318605.1. Lineage (GTDB taxonomy): Bacteria > Planctomycetota > Phycisphaerae > Tepidisphaerales > Tepidisphaeraceae > JBBQCK01. Next base: position 6,652 of record JBBQCK010000045.1, read on the forward strand.
ATGCAACGGGCGGCTACATCACCCCTGAACACCCACTGCTGAAAGGCGGCGTGGCGGGCATGGAGGATCTCACCCATGTGCGCGTCCGTCTCTTTGCCGCGATCAAAGGATTGCAGAACACAACGCCCGAGGTCTTGCGATTCGGAAAAGGCGCGGCGGTGATCTGTCAACTCGACGTGACCACCGGAATCCTCGGCGCGAATACGTGGGCAATCGTCGGCTACGACCCTGCGTATGCGCAGCAACTGGTGAAAAACCTGCTGCTATGGGCAACGGCCGGTCTGCCGCAGGCGCGGTAAATGCCGGACCTGGGATGCGTAGACGCGGGAGGGCATTTTCGCGAATCGCAATCAGGCAAATCCAAGCGCAGCCTGCACCGCCGCGAGTTTGTCTTCGATCTTTGGAAATGCGCCGATGCGAATCAGTTTTGGATGCATCTGCCAGAGATCGAGAAGGCGTGCGCCGGCCGCAACCGCCGCCGGCGCATCTTCAAATCGGCAGGCGTTCGACGCATCGTTGTCATAGAGGCCCAGGGTGGCGCACGTTTCCATCCAGATGACGCGCTCATATCGGGCCAGTTCGCGCGGCAGCGCTGTGCCCAGATCGCGCCAGTAATCCTCGGCGCCTTCAGGCCAGTAGGTTGCGCCGTCGATCGTGCCGCGATCGAGCAACAGCGTTTTTCCAGGATGTTCGCGGGCGATGCGGTCTTCCTGTTCAACCTGAAGCCGATAGATGCTGCGCTGCACCGCGTGTCGGCCGGCCAGATCGAGTCGATCCCAGCGTGTCTGCATGGCGGAATAAACCTGTGTCGCGGCCTCGGGAACCAGCACCAGCCGATCCGGCCACTTTTCGCTCAGGCGCGCCGTAAGCACCGTTTTTCCCGCGCCCGGCCCGCCCGTGAGAACGATGCGCGGCGCATGGTTGGCGTCGCCTGCCGGCCGGCTGGTATCCATTGTTTCGGCGATCACTCATTCATCCCGCAGGTAGTATTCCTCTTCGAGCTTCTTCAATCGGCCGGCCAGGTCCTGCTGTTCGCCCTGTAATTCGCGTGCCCGACCGGCGTCGCGCAGCACGGCCGGATCGTTGAATCGCGACTGGCATTCCGACAGCGCCCGCTCCGCCCGGGCGATTTCCTTTTCCAGCTCCGATGTTGCGATCGATCCGAAAGGGCGCTTATATGGATTTTCCTTTCGCAATTTTGCCTGCGACTTCATTTGCGGTTGAGGAGCGCGTTTCTGAGAAGGCTTGGGCGGCGGGCGACGCGCGGCCTCGGCGGCCGCGGCTCGCGCTTCGGCAACCTCGCGCTGCTTCGCCTGCCACTGCGAATAATTCCCGGAAAAATCCTCCATGCCCGGTGGCGACAACACAAACATGCGCGCCACCACGCGATCGAGAAAATAGCGGTCATGACTGACGCACAGCAGCGTCCCCGTGAACGTGTCCAGCGCCGCCTCCAGCGCTTCGCGGCTGGCGATATCGAGATGGTTTGTGGGCTCATCCAATACCAGGACGTTTGGCCGATCCAGCAGCAACTGACACATGCGCACGCGCGCCCGTTCGCCGCCGCTGAGTTGATGCACCGGCTTGTCGGCATCAGCGCCGCGAAACAGCATCATCGCCAGCACATCGCGCAGTTCCTGGTCGCTGCAGGAGCGTTTTGTTCCCTCGCGCACCTCTTCCATAACCTTGTTGTTAGGCTTCAAATTTCCGAGCTTCTGATCGTAATAGCCGATGTTCAGGCTCGCGCCCCATTTGATCTCGCCGGCATCCGCTTCACGCCCGCCTAGCAGGACCTCAAGCAGAGTCGTTTTGCCCGAACCATTCGGGCCAATGATGCCAACCCGATCGCCACGCCCCAGCGAAAATCGCAAATCCGTCCAGAGCGCCCGGCCATCGTACGCCTTGCCCAATTCTCGCACCTGCAAAACCTGATCGCCAGAACGCTGGTCGGTGTCGAGGTTCAATCGAATCCGGTTCTGATTTTCGACCTGCTGCACGACCGAATCCGATTTCAGAAACCGCTCAAGCCGCGTTTTTCGGCCGCGCGCTTCCTTGGATCGCTGTCCCGCGCCAAACCGGCGGATGAACTCCTGCTGCTTCTCGATGTCCGCCTGCTGCGACTCATAGGCGCGTTGCTGCGAAAGCTCGATCAACTCGCGCTGGTCGAGATATGCGGTGTAGTTCCCATTGAACGAATCGAGCTTGCACGCATGAAGCCACGCGATGCGGGTGGAAAGCCGATCCAGCAGAAAGCGATCGTGGCTGATCAGCAGCACCGCGCCTTTGTAGCGCAGCAGATAATTCTCCACCCATTCGATCGCCGCGAGATCAAGGTGGTTCGTCGGCTCGTCGAGCAGCAGCAGATCGGGCTCGGCGATCAGCACCTTTGCCAGCGCCAGCCGCGATCGCTGGCCGCCTGAAAGGGTCGTTACGTTTTGCTCCCACGTCGGCGTTTCAAGGCCGACACCAAGCAGCGTCGCCTCCAGCCTGTGCCGCCAGGCATATCCCCCGGCCAATTCAAAATCGTGCGTCACGTTTTGATAGTTCGTCAGCGCCTTATCAAGCGCATCGCCGGTGAGATGCGCCATTTCATGTTCAATGTCGCGCATGCGATGCGACAGGCGGTGCAGCTCGGCGAAGGCAAGCTCCGCCTCGTCGATCACATTGTTGGCCGGATCGAAAACCGGGTCCTGCTCGAGGTATCCGATGCGCGTTCCCCGCGCCAGCGAGACCGTCCCCGCATCGGGAACAAGCCCGCCGACAAGGGCTTTGAACAGCGATGTTTTGCCGGTTCCATTGTCGCCAATCAGCCCGATGCGATCGCCGTCGTAGACGGTGAGCGACAGCTTGTCGAACAGCACCCGCCGGCCAAATGTCTTTTCAAGATTCGCGAGAGTAGCAACTGCCATTGAAGCCGCGATTGTAGGTGCGGACACGCGCGACGCCACCCGCACGCAAGAACCTGCCCAAACCGGGCTGTGCGGCCACGCCAACGCCCGGATGCGACGGTTTGGCGATGCAAACGCATGGAAAATCGCCCTTCGCCAGGTTGTAGCTCCGCTGCTAAGCGACTCCCGCAGGCGTTCGGCTGCGGTGAGATGAATAGACACCCCGTCGCCAAGGCGATGGTGATGTGCATCGCGTTGGCCGCACGCGTGCATTGCTCCAGCCGAGGCTCTGGCTCTCTCCGCAAAAGGCATTACGCTT
>JBBQCK010000046.1:0-9773 GCA_038318605.1 Tepidisphaerales bacterium
ACGCAGCAGCTTCCGCCGAATCAGGTGCTGGTCGGACTGGCGATGTTCATGACCTTTATGATTATGGCGCCGACCTGGCAGGCAACCAATACCACGGCGCTGCAGCCGTACATGGACGGGCAAATCGAGCAGAAGGAAGCGATAAAGCGCGCGCAGGTGCCAATGCGGAGTTTCATGTTTGCGCAGATTCGCCGCAACAACAACTGGCAGGATGTATTTCTGTTCACCGATTTTGCCCATGAGAAGCCGGCCACGCCGGAGCAGGTATCGACGCTGACGCTGATTCCGGCGTTTATGCTGAGCGAACTGAAGACGGCATTTCTGATGGGGTTCAAGATTTACCTGCCGTTTCTGGTGATCGACATGGTTATTTCCGCGGTCTTGATCAGCATGGGGATGATGATGCTGCCCCCGGTTTTGATTTCCCTGCCATTTAAACTGCTGCTTTTTGTACTTGTTGACGGATGGCGCTTGATTACCGCGGGTCTGCTCGGTAGTTTTGTTACCTGACGGAAGACGTTTATCGGACCGGCCTTCGTTGCTCCTACGGATGGGATGCGGGCGAGGGCGGCCATTCGGAGCTCCTGACGCCCTGCGGCACTCACACAATGCCGCGGGCGGCACTCAAGGAAGGGTGTGGAGATGAACATTGATCAGGCAACAGACCTTGTCCGCAGTTCGCTCATGCTGGCGATCGTCACCGCCGCGCCGATGCTTTGCATTGGGCTGGTCGTCGGGATCATCGTATCGCTGCTTCAGGCGGTGACCCAGATTCAAGAGCAGACGCTGACCTTCATCCCCAAAATCGTCGCGATGATCGCGGCGGCAATCATGCTTATGCCGTGGACCGCGCAGCGGCTGATGGAATATGCGCAGGTGATGTTTTCCAACGGAATCATTCAATAGCTTGCGCGTTTCGGACTGTGTTTCTTCGGTTCGGTTCACTTCTGGTCGGGAGATAACGCTGTGGAGTGGGTCAAGGTGCTCGAACTTGTGCCGACGTTTGTCTTGGCGTTTTTTCGCCTGGGCGCGTTGGTGCTGTCGGCGCCGTTGTTCGGATCGACCCGCATACCCAAACGCGTGAAGGTGATGTTTTCTCTGGCGCTGGCGTGCGCATTGACGCCGAACATCCGGCAGACGGTGGTGCTGCCAGAAAGCATGTGGAGCCTGGCGGTGGGCATCGGCGGCGAGATCATCTTCGGCTATGCGATGGGGGCGGCTCTTAGTTTTACGTTCGTTGCCGTTCATTGGGCGGGCGAAATCATCGGCCAGCAGATGGGATTTAATCTCGGCGAGGTGTTCGATCCTTCCATGGGACAGGGTGGCTCTGTCATTGGCGATCTTTATTTCATGTTGACGCTGGCGATTTTTCTGATCGCCGGCGGCCATCACGCGCTTTTGCGCGGCGTGGTGGGGAGCTTCGATTCACTGCCGCTGATGTCGGCGGGGGCGGGCAGGGGAATCATCGAATTGATGACTGGCCTGTTGACCAGCGCCATGCAACTGGCGCTGCAGCTTGCCGCGCCGGTTCTGGTGACGGTGATGGTGGTCGATCTGTCGCTGGGTTTCATGGGCAAGACGCTGCCGCAGCTCAACATCATGGCCGCCGGGCTGTCAATTCGAGCCGGAGTTGGAATTCTGGTGCTGGTGATCGGCGCTTATCTCACCAGTGATGTCATACGTGATCATTTAACGGAGACGGTGAACAACGTGGCCGGCATTTGGGCGAATCCATCGCCGCACATGTTTGAGCTGCATTGAATGAGTGTGCCGCGGCCGCGGCATGGGTTTGACGCGATCTGGTGCGGACGGAACCGCACGCGCCGCATGACGGCGAAAAAAAGGATGCACGGAAGCAATGGCCGAAGACCTGGGCGATAAGACAGAAGCTCCCACCGCCAAGCGCCGCACCGAGGCGCGTGAGCAGGGGAACATCGCGCGCAGCCAGGAATTGACGGCGGCGGCGCTGCTCATCGCGTTTTTGCTGCTCATTCAACAAACGGGCGACGGGCTGGTGAAGGCGTTACGGTTTTTGGTTGGGCAGATGCTCAGCGGCGATTCGCTGGGCGATTCATCCACAGCGGATTTGCGCAAATCAGTTTTGGATGCCATCATCCCGGTTGCCTGGGCGGCCGCGCCGTTGTTCGTCGGATCGATGGTGGTGGCAGTGCTGGTGAACATTCTGCAGGTGGGCTTTAACTTCAATACCAAACGTCTGCAGCCGAACATCGGTGCGCTCAATCCGCTCAAGGGGGTGGGGCGGATTTTCAAGGGGCCAAATTTCGTCCAGATGCTGTTCAACGTCGCGAAGATGACGCTGGTGGGATTTGCCGCGTGGTCGGCCATCAGCGGCCGGATCGACCAGATCATCTTCATGCAGCAGCTTTCGTTTCTTCAGGCATTCGTGCTGGCGAGCCAGATTGTGTTCAGCATCGCGATGCGCATCGGGGTGGTGCTGCTGGTGATTGCGCTGCTCGATTACGCCTATCAGAAATGGCGCGTGGAGCGCGATCTGAAGATGACCAAGCAGCAGGTGAAGGATGAGATGCGCGGCATGGACGGCGATCCGAAGATCAAGGCCCGGCGGCGGCAGATCGCGATGCAGTTGCATCAACAGCGACTGAAAAAGGAAGTTCCGACAGCGGATGTCATCGTGACGAACCCGACGCATTTTGCGGTGGCGCTGAAATATGACGCCGGCGCGATGCACGCGCCCCGGGTGGTCGCCAAGGGGGCGGATTTCATGGCGCTGCGCATTCGCGAGTTGGCGGTGGCGAATGGCATCCCGATTTTGGAACGGCCGCCGCTGGCGCGATCGCTGTTCAATCTGTGCAGGGTCGGCGAGGAAATTCCCGAGCAGTTTTACGCGACCGTGGCGGAAATCCTGGCGTACGTCTACGACCTGACCGGCAAGGCGAAAAAGAAGGCAGGCTGACAATCAGACGGAGCGCCGAAAGGCGAATCGAGTTTTAGAAATACGAGACTGAATTAACTGTGTCCACACTGGCGTCCAATCCCGTTCTGGCAGGTCTGCATCGCAACCGCGGGCTGATCTTTCCCATTTCGTTTCTGGGGCTGTTGGGCGTCATTCTAATTCCGCTGCCGACGCCCGTGCTGGATCTGCTGCTGGTCATCAACCTGACGCTGTCGGCGATTGTGCTGATCACCGTGATTTATGTGCAAAGCCCGCTGGAATTCAGCGTGTTTCCGTCGCTGCTGCTGGCGGTGACGCTGTTTCGGCTCGTGCTGAACACGGCGACGACGCGGCTGATTTTGACGGCGGGTGATCGCTTTCCCAACGCGGAGACGGCGATGCACGGCGCGGGCGAGGTGGTGCTGACCTTCAGCCAGTTCGTGGCCGGCGGGTCGCTGGCGGTCGGCATCATCATTTTCATCATCATCTTCATCATTCAGTTCATCGTGATAACCAAGGGTGCCACGCGCATCAGTGAAGTGGCGGCGCGGTTCACCCTTGATGCGATGCCCGGCAAGCAGATGGCGATTGACGCCGATCTGAACGCGGGGGTCATCAATGAAATCGAGGCTCGCCGCCGGCGCGAGGCGATTGCACAGGAGGCCGACTTTTATGGCGCCATGGACGGCTCCTCGAAATTTGTCCGCGGCGACGCGATCGCCGGCATCATCATCACGTTCGTCAACGTGCTGGGCGGGCTGTATGTCGGCATGGTGGATCATGGCTGGGGCTTGATGGATTGTTTGAAGCTGTACACATCGCTGACGATTGGCGACGGGCTGGTGGCATCCATTCCGGCATTCATTGTTTCGCTCGGGGCCGGTTTGATCGTCACGCGCACGAGCAGTCGGGCAAACCTTGGTGATGAGATTCTTGGACAGATGTTCGCCAAGCCGCGGGCGCTGTTGATTACCGCAGGGTTTCTAGGGCTGATGAGCGTGACGGGGTTGCCGACGGTGCCGTTGCTGTCGGTTGCGACGTGCTGTGCGGGGTTTGCGTACATCATCACGCGATCTGAAAAGGAGACTGTGGCGCGCACGGCGGCCGAGGAGCGAGAGAAGATCGCGAAGAAGGAGCCGGAGAAGGTCGAGAAGCTGCTGGACGTGGACACCATGGAGCTTGAGATCGGTTTTGGGCTGGTGAAGCTTGTGGACGCAGCCAAAGGGGGCGATCTGCTCGATCGCATCAGCATGATCCGTCGTCAGATTGCGATGGATCTGGGAATCATCGTTCCGCCGATCCGCATTCGCGACAACCTGCAGCTACAGGCGAACGACTACATCATGAAGATCAAGGGCCAGGCGGTGGCCCGCGGCGTGACCTACCCGGAACAGTATCTTGCAATGGACAGCGGCGCAACCGCCGGCCCGATCAACGATGCCGAGGTCACCACGGAGCCGGCGTTTGGTCTGCCGGCGTATTGGATCACTGAATCGCAGCGCGCGCAGGCAGAACTGTTGAACTACACCGTGGTCGATTGCACCAGCGTTCTGGCGACGCATCTTACGGAAATCATCAAGCAGCACGCGCACGAGCTTCTGACGCGCCAGGAAGTGAAGAACCTGATCGACAACCTCAAGATTCGCGTTCCGGCGCTCGTTGAAGAAGTGGTGCCGACGCTGGTCAAGCCGGGCGAGGTTCAGAAGGTGATGCAGAACCTGCTGCGCGAGCGCGTGCCGGTTCGCGATCTGGAGACGATCCTTGAGACGCTGGGCGATTACGCGCCGCGCACGAAGGATTTCGATGTTCTGACAGAATACGTGCGAAATGCCCTCGCCCGCGCGATTTGCAAACAATATGTCGATGAGACAGATCACCTGCACTGCGTGACGCTCGATCCGGCGATGGAGGAGTTGATCAACGGGCACATCGAGCGATCGGATCGCGGCGCAACCAACAACATGCCGCCGAAAACTGCGCAGCAGATCGTACAGCAGATCGCCGCTCGCACCGCCGAGCTTGCGCAAAGCGGACGCCAGAGCGTGGTGGTCTGCAGTCCGCAGATACGCCATCCGCTCCGCCGGATGATCGAGGGCAGTCTGCCCACAACTGCGGTATTGGCTTACAACGAAATTGTTCCGGAGGTCACCGTCGAGGCCGTCGCAATGGTCGGCCTTAATGGCTAACGAAAAGGGATTATGCAGCTCCGAACGTATTCCGCGGCCACAATGGCCGAAGCATTGAAGCAGGTAAAGCAGGACATGGGCTCGGACGCCGTGATTCTGCATACGCGCACCTATCACCGGCGGGCATGGCTTGGCCTGCGCCGTCAGGAGGTCGTTGAGATCACCGCGGGCAAGGGGCTGCAAACGCTCGGCCGCGGCAACGGGCACAAATCGGCGCGCCGTACCGAGGCGCTGCCGCGCCTGGCGCCCCGGCAGGAAGTCGCTGTTGCTTCCGTCCGAAGCGACGGGGCATCCATCACCTATGGGCCGGGCGCCGTGCGCCGCAGCGCGCTGCCGCCGCCGGAAGCGATGATTGCACCGGTCGATCCGCGCAAGGCGCTGCTCGAAACGCCGGCCGCAAATACGGCCGTGATGCTCGGGCTGACGGAAGACGTTGCATCGTTGAAAAACATGGTGCGCGACCTGGTGAAATCAACCCGCGTGCATCAGGCGCCGACCGTCCCGGAAGAGGTGATGGATTATTATCTCACGCTCATTCAAAACCAGGTGGCAGAGGAGCTCGCGGGAGATCTGGTCAGGACGCTGAAAGCGACGGTTCGGCCGGAGTTGCTGCAAAACCCCGAGATCATCCGCGAGCGGCTTGCAGAGCAGCTCGAAAAAATGCTGCCCGTTTCCGGGCCGATCATCCGGACCAAGAAAGTCGGGCCGCATGTGGTGGCACTCATCGGACCGACGGGCGTCGGCAAGACGACAACCGTTGCCAAGCTGGCGGCCAACCTCAAATTGCGCGAGGGCCGGCGCGTCGGGCTTATCACCATCGACACCTTCCGCATCGCTGCGGTTGATCAGTTGAAGAAGTACGCGGACATCATCGGCTCGCCTTTGAAGGTCGTGAATACGCCGGAGGATTTGCGGGAGGCGATCGCAGCGATGCACGACTGCGAGTTTGTGCTGATCGACACGGCCGGCCGCAGTCCGACAGATGCGCTGAAGCTCAATGAACTGAAGTCGTTCCTGGCGGCGGCGCAGCCGGACGAGGTGCATCTTGTTCTTTCCACCACGGCGAGCCAGTCGTGCATCGAGTCGGCCGTAGCGCGTTTTGGCGAGGTGGGGATGGATAAGATGATCTTCACCAAGCTCGACGAGGCGGTGCATGTCGGGACAGTTTTGAATGTCATCCGTAAGGTGAACAAATCGCTTTCATACGTTACCACCGGCCAGGATGTGCCCGACGACATTGAGGTCGGACACGCCCGGCGGTTGGCGCAGCTCATCCTTGGAAACGCCCCTGCGCCGGTCGCACCACTTCGCAATCTACAGAATTCACAAAGCTCCACGGCCGCGCTGGCCGCCGGCGCCGGGAGGTCCGCATGAGCGCTGCCATCAGCCATGGCGTTGTCGATCAGGCGTCGCAGCTTCGTTCCCTGGCGATGCAGCAGCGGGCCGCGACGCGCGCTCGCCCGCGCGCCAGCGTCATATCCGTAACCAGCGGAAAGGGGGGGGTCGGTAAGAGCAATATCGCGGTCAATCTTGCGGTGCAGTTGTCGGCGGCCGGCAAGGATGTCGTCCTGCTCGACGCCGACCTCGGACTGGCCAACGCGGATGTGCTCTGCAATCTCGATCTGCCGTTCAACCTGGCGCATGTGATTTCCGGCAAGCGCGAACTGCGCGACGTCATGTTTCGCGGGCCGGGCGGGTTTCGCCTGATCGGCGGCGCCTCGGGGCTGGCGCGCATGGCGGATCTCACCGAGAGCGACCGCCAGCGGTTGATTACGTCGCTTTCGGAACTGGAGAACCAGGCGGATGTCATCATCATCGACACCGGCGCGGGTATCAGCCCCAATGTGCTGTCGTTCACGCGCGCGGCGGATCATGTGCTGGTTGTCACAACGCCCGAGCCGACCGCCATCACCGATGCTTACGCCGTCGTCAAATGCGTGAGTCGGGGTGATGCGCCGGACAAGGCTCCGGCGGCGCCGTTATCACCTGATCGGCGGATCAGTCTGCTCGTCAACCAGGTGCGCAACCCGGGCGAGGGGGCGATCGTCCACGAGCGAATATCCAAGGTCGCGCGGCAGTTTCTGTCGGTCAGCGTCTTCGACGCCGGCCATGTGTCGTTCGATAACAGCGTCGCGTCGGCCGTGCGGCAGCGCACTCCGTTTCTGATCGCCTATCCGCGCTGTCAGGCGAGCTTGTGCATCGCCCGGCTGGCGATGCGCCTTCAGGAGGGAATTGCAATCGTTCCGCCGGGCGGATTTTTCCAGAGGCTTGGGCGATGGCTGAAGAAATAGACGTTATGCACCGGCCAGCGCTGCCTGCATGCGTGGGCGCAATGGCCGGCGGGTCTGGTGTTTTTCGGATGTGTAAAGAGGAGGCTCGAAGCCGCCATGCCGTCGCGATTTGCCGCCTGTCTCAGCCTGATTGTTTTCGCCGTTTGCCTCGTCGTGGGCGGTGTGGAGGCGGGCAATCCGTTCACGACCACGGTCATCCGGGCGCTGCTGGCAATGGCGTTCACCTACGTTATCGGCCTGATCCTCGGAACGATGGCCGCGCGCATGCTGGACGAGAACTTGAAGGCCGAGGCAAAAAAAATTGAGAATTTTTCCAATGAAACCGCAGGAGACGACCGATAACGGGAAGTGGCAATTCTCCTTCCCCGAAATCGCTCGCTGAGGTCGCAAACTTCGCCGCGTTGTAATTTTTGAATGTCCACAGTCAGGCAGATCGAAACCCAAAGGAACGGGAGAAAACTCATGACAAAGCACTCGCACATCTTATCGCCCGCGCGGCGTGAAATCGCCGACATTCGCAAGGTCTGGACCGACTACAAGAAGAACAAGACCGAGGCGATGCGCAACATGCTGATGGAGAACTACCTTCATCTCGTGCGCTACAATGCCGAGCGCATCCATAACAAGCTGCCCGACGAGGTGGAGCTTGATGACCTGATGAGCGCCGGCATCTTCGGGTTGATGGATGCGATCAACGCGTTCGACCTCGATCGCGGCGTGAAATTCGAAACCTACTGCGCCCCCCGCATTCGCGGCGCCATTCTCGACGAGCTGCGCTCGATGGACTGGGTCCCGCGCCTGGTTCGATCGCGCGCCAGCAAGCTCGACGGCGCCACCAAGCAGCTCGAGGTCGAGCTGGGACGCGCTCCGACCAACGAGGAAGTGGCCGGCCGGCTCAAGATTCCGATGCCCGAGTTCGACAAGATGGCCAAGGACGCCAGCGCCGTCGGGCTGGTTAGCTTGAGCCGCAAGTGGTTTGAGACCGATTCGAACAAGGATGTGCGTGAGATCGACGTGCTCGAGGACAAGCGCGGCGCCGACCCGGTGCGGGAAATCCAGCGCAAGGATCTGAAGGAACTGATCACCAAGGGTCTCAGCCGCGCCGAGCGGCTTATCATCATCCTCTATTACTTCGAGGAGATGACGATGAAGGAAATCGGCGCCACACTCGACCTGTCCGAGTCGCGCGTGTCGCAGATGCACAGCTCGATCCTCAGCCGCCTCAAGGCGCAGATGAGCGATCGCAAGAAGGAACTGCAGGCGGCCGCCGTCTGACGGCCCGCGCGACTGCTGTCGCAATCCGGCATCGCGCGCCCCGGATCGTATTCGATCACACCATTGCCGCGCCCCGTTGGCTTCGCGGCGGCGATATGCAGAGCGTTGCGGCGAGCCGCTGTTCGGCCGCCATCAGCCTGCGATGGGCGGCGGGCTTATGCAATCGCGTTCGCAGGCTACAGACCCAGATTGCCCATCCTTGCCTTCGGCCCGCGCCGCCGGCTTTGTTTTGCGCATTCGCCGAATGCGTTTGTCCGCATATCATGTTCGTGGATGCTGATATCACGACCGGCGGCGATCGCCCTTTATAAAAACGCTCTTTTGCTCCTTCTGATCGTTTTGGGGATCTGCTCGACGGGCTGCGCCACCGTGCGCGTCACCGATCCCTATCGCACCGCCACCGAACAGTTTCTTCTCTCGGGGGCCGCGTCGCGCGCCGTGGCGCAGCTATCGACCGAATCGCTGAAAGATCGCAAGGTTTACGTTGATCCGGCTTACTTTGCCGCTTCGGATCAGCCGTTTGTGCTGGGCGAACTGCGGGCGCGGCTGCTGATCACCGGCGTGCGGCTGGTTCCCCGGCGCGAGGATGCCGAGGTGGTCATGGAGGTGCGCTCGGGTGGCGTGGGCATCGATCGCTACGAATTTCTCATCGGCCTGTCCGCCTCGACCCTTGGGAGCGCGGCCGGGGCGGCCGTTGGTACAAATGGCTCGACGGGCTCCGTGCCCGTTACCACCCCCGAACTTGCGCTGCTGAAGAACAGCAAGCAGAACGGTGTGGCTTCGGTTGCGTTTGTCGCCTATTGGGCGAACAGCGGCGAGGTGATTTCCTGGTCGGGGCCGTTCGTCGGCCGGACGATCCGCGACGATTGGTGGATTCTGGGTTACGGCCCGCGCACCACCGGCAATATTCCACCGGCGGAGCACCCGTAGAAATCCACCCAGTGATCCACACTGTGATCCACCATGCCTGAAGCTGATCCACCAGATCGAACGCCCCCAAAGCCGACGCCCGCGCTTTCTCCCCCTCCCGCCGCGTCCGCCCCAGCTTCCGCGCAAACCCCGGCCCATGCCTCCGCGCAATCGCCTTCCCCCGCGCCGTCCGATTCC
>JBBQCK010000047.1:0-9741 GCA_038318605.1 Tepidisphaerales bacterium
CGGCCACCGCGCCGCGCGTCAGTGAATGGAAACTGAAGGAACAGATGTGCGACATCGGCCGGCGCATCTGGATCAAGGGCTTCTGCGCCGGCAACGAAGGAAATCATTCCTACCGCCTGAGCGAAGACCGCATCCTTTGCACGCCGAGCCTGATCAGCAAGGGCAACCTCAAGCCCGACGACATCTGCGTCGTCGATATGGAGGGAAAGCAGATCAGCGGCAAGCGAAAGCGCACCAGCGAAATCCTGCTGCATCTGGCGATCTATAAGCGCCGGCCGGACGTCAAGGCCGTCATCCACAGCCACCCGCCTCACGCGACGGCGTTTGCGGTGGCGGGCGTTGAGTTGCCCACGTGTATCCATCCCGAAGCTGAAGTATTCCTCGGCCCGGTGCGCATGGCGAAATATGTCACGCCCGGCGATACCCGCCTTGGCGAATCGATCGCCCCCTTCGTCGCCGACAGCAATACCATTTTGCTCGGCAACCATGGCGTGGTCTGCTACGGGCCCGACCTTGAGGACGCATATTACAAACTTGAAATTGTGGACGCCTATGCCCGCATTCTTCTGCTGACCAAGCAGCTCGGCAGCGTCCGGCCATTGGATTCCGGCGAGATGAAGGAACTCATCGAGCTTAAGGCGAAATTTGGCATGAGCGATCCGCGGCTGGGCGATTTAAAAAACGGAACCACCGTCGGCTGCGGCGCGAGCGACTTTGTATCGCGCGTCGGCGGCGACATCGCCACGCGCGGCCGGATGCAGACCGGCGAAGGCGTGTCGGCCGCGCCCTCAAAAGCCGGCGGTTCGCCGGCCAGCCCGCTCGAATCCGCCATCGCCTTAATGGCGCCGTCGCAATACGCCGAAGCCGAAATCGAGCAACTGGTGCAGGTCATTACCGATCAGATCATGGCGGCTCAATGAAGGACTTGTCACGGCAGAGTGGCGGAGAACGATTTGGAGTTCAAATGTCAATGCAAAGGTGCACCGACAAGCGTCATTAGCTCAATGCTATGGTCAACTGAAACAATATCAATGACAAGCCGATATATAATCATCAATTTTAGAAAACTAAGGTCTTGGCATCGAATAGCGGCCTGAAGTCGAATTCGCCCTCTGCGCCTTCGCGGTGAACAATCTTTCCTCTGCGAAAATATCATGAAAGTCAGCATCATTGGCGGCGGCGGCAGGGTGGGGTCGAATGCGGCGTTTGCGCTTCAATGCGCGGCCATTGTCTCCGAGATACACATTCTCGACGCCAACGAACAGATGGCCGCCGGCGAGGCGCTCGATCTGCTCCATGGTGCCAGTGTTGCGGGCGATCAGATCATTTACTCCGGCGGCTACGATCGCTGCGCCGACGCCGATCTGGTCTGCATCACCGCCGGCCTGCGCCGCAAGCCGGATGAAAGCCGGCTCGATCTGATCAATCGAAACGTGGCGCTGTTTCTGCAGATTCTTGATTCGCTTAAAAGCGCCAATCTTCGCAAGGACGCGATCATCTTCGTCGTCTCAAATCCGGTCGATATTCTTACCCGCCTGGCGATCGCACACCTCGGCTGGGACCCGTCGCGATGCATCGGCCTGGGCACGCAACTCGATACCGCTCGATTGCGCTCGCTTATCGCGGCGGAGCTGAAGCTGCCGCCATCGCAGGTGAAGGCATTGATTCTCGGGGAGCATGGCGATTCGATGGTCCCGATCTGGTCCACCGCCACTGCGGCGGGCATGCCGCTGATCAAGATGCCGGAATTTGCCGCGCCTGTGCAGCATCGCCTCTTTGAGCGGACCAAAACCAGCGGCGCCGAGGCGATCAAACTGAAAGGGGGCGCCGGCTGGGCGGTCGGCCTGACTATCGCCGAAGTTATCCATGCCATCGCGCTCAATCAGTCGAAGGTGCTTCCGATCTCTACTCAACACGATGGCGAATACGGTGTCCGCGGCACCTGTACAAGTTCGCCCACGCTGGTCGATCGGCGCGGCGCGGTGAAGCGATATGAAATGGATTTGTGGCCGCGCGAACTGGCCGCATTACAGGCCAGCGCCAAAGCGCTCGATGCCACCTGGGCGCAGGTTGCTTCCGCCGGAACGAAAAAATGAAAAAGAGTCTTGACGTCAAAATCGCCAACATCCACGCCGATCCATCGGGCGCAAAGGATTTCATCCTCGCCGACGCCAAGGACGCAGATATGGCGTTTGGCCTGGCCGCGCCGGGCAACGATCCGGTCACTGGAAAGGTTCGATCGCTCTCCGATTATCGCGACCAGATGCGCGAGATCACCCGCCAGGGCCTCGTGGATATCATGCTCATGTCAGCCAGCAGCAGCGAAGCGCTAACTATCCGCGAGCGATTGTTTGAAAACTCGGCAGTCACTCCCGCGGTGCGCGCAAACGATACAACCGACATCCACATCCTCGCCGGCAGCAATTACGCCAAGGAACCCTCGCGTCCCTTCCGCACCGCCACCATCGAACAGATCCAGAGCGGCAAGGCCAGCCCCACCGATTCTGAGCGCCGCCTCGGCGCGGATCTCGGGCTCTATTCGATCACGTTGAATAACAACATCGATTTCGACTACGACACGTTGCTCGCCTATCGCGAATTTCGCCTCGAGGCCGAACAAAAAGGCTTTCGGCATTTTCTGGAGGTATTCGATCCCAACGCTTGCGCCGAATCCTGCCCGGGCGATGTCGGGCGATTCATCGCTGACGCCGTGGCCCGCACGCTCGCTGGCGTTCCCGCCAGCGGCCGGCCGGTCTTTCTCAAAATTCCATACCACGGCCCCGCCGCCATGGAAGCGCTGGTCGCCTACGACCCGCATCTCGTGCCCGGCATTCTTGGCGGGTCGGCCGGCACCACGCATGACGCCTTCTGGCTCATTCAGGATGCCCGCAAACATGGCGCGCGGTGCGCACTTTTTGGCCGAAAGATCAACACCAGCGAGCATCAACTGACGTTCGTAAAATATCTGCGTGCCCTCGCCGATGGCGCCATTGATGCCGCCGAAGCCGTCAAGGCATACCATGGCGAACTGGCGAAGCTGAGCATCAAGCCGACCCGCGAATTGAAGGCTGATCTCGAGCTGAGCGCCACTGCGAGCGCCTACGGCGGATCGACCTCGGGGACGAAGAAACCAACCGGCGTCAAAGCCGACGGCGGTGTCAAAAAGGCCAACAGCAACGGCTCGCTGCCGAAAAAATCGACCGGTGAAATTGATTTCGCAAAAATGTCCCCCGCACAGAAAGTCACCTACGCCCGCAAAAAGCTGCGCGCCGACGCCAACTGAGCCAATCATGTTGATCGCCGAACGACAATCCCGCGCGCAGAATCTGATCGCCGAGCGCGGCATGTGCGATCTCGACACGCTCGCGCGCGAACTGGATGTCTCGCAATCGACCGTGCGGCGCGACGTGGAGCAGCTCGAGCAGCAGGGGCTCGTCCGACGCACCCACGGCGGCGTCATTTGGGTCGGCGATCGCAACGGCGCCGCTGGCCGGCCTTACGCGTTCGATCAGCGCCTTACCTATCGTCAGGAAGCCAAACAGCGCATCGCCCGCGCCGCCAGCGCCCTCGTCGAGCCTGGGCAGACGGTATTGCTTGACGGCGGTACAACCGTCTATCACCTCGCTGAGGAATTGCTCAACCGCCGCCTGCAGATCGTCACCAACTCGCTTCCCATTGCCAATCGCTTCATTAACGACGAAAGCACCGAGCTTGTCCTGACAGGCGGCCTGCTCTACCCGCGCTACGGCGTGCTGCTCGGCCCCGCCAGCGAGGCCATGATCGCCTCCGTTCATCCCAAGATCATGTTTTTCTCCATCGCCGGCCTGCACGATGGCATGCTCTACAACCAGAATCTGCTCCTCGTGGAAGCCGAACGAAAAATGATGCAGCAGGCGCAGGAGGTCGCGCTGCTCGTCGATTCCACGAAGTTCGGCCAGCAGGCCCTTGTCCGCCTTTGCGGCCTGTCCGAAGTCGATATCGTCGTTACCGACAACGACATCTCTCCGCCCGCCCGCGAAGCAATCGAGTCGGCCGGCTGCCGGCTGATTGTCGGTTGACTCCCGGCGCAACGCCGCATCTGCGCCGCGCTCGCTTCACCTATTTCGTCAGCTTGCGATACTTGATCCGGTGCGGCCGATCCGCATCCGCGCCGAGGCGCTTGTGCCGGTCTTCCTCGTATGCCTGATAGTTCCCCTCGAACCACACCACCCGGCTTTCCCCCTCAAACGCCAGAATATGTGTCGCCACACGATCCAGAAACCATCGATCGTGGCTGATCACCACCGCGCAACCGGCGAAGTTGTCCAGCGCCTCCTCCATCGCGCGGATTGTGTTGACGTCCAGGTCATTTGTCGGTTCGTCGAGCAGCAGCACATTGCAGCCGCTCTTGAGCATGCGTGCCAGATGCAGCCGATTGCGCTGGCCGCCGCTGAGCGTGCCCACCTTCTGCTGCTGATCCTGCCCTGTGAAGCCGAATCGCGAGATATATGCCCGCACATTGCTCATCGCCGATCCAAGGCGAAATGTGTCCTGCCCATCGGCGATGGTCTGCCAGACCATCTGATTGTCCTGTAGGCTGTCGCGGCTCTGCTCGACATACGCAAGCTTGACGCTGGCACCGACTTCGAGCGTGCCCGCATCCGGCGTCTCCTGCCCGACGATCATGCGAAAAAGCGTCGTCTTTCCCGCGCCGTTTGGCCCGATGATGCCGACGATGCCGCCGGGCGGCAGCTTAAAGTTCACATCTTCAAACAGCAGGTTGTCGCCGAACGATTTTTTCAATTTCTCCGCGCGGATCACCAGATCCCCCAGCCGCGGCCCGGGCGGAATCACGATTTCAATTTCCGATTCCTTCTTCTTCACATCCTGCGCAAGCAGTTGTTCGTACGCCTGCAGGCGCGCCTTGCTCTTGGCCTGGCGCGCCCGCGGGCTTTGGCGCACCCATTCGAGTTCGCGCTGCAAAGTTTTCTGCCTCGCCGATTCCTGCTTTTCCTCGACCACCAGCCGGGCGTGTTTTTGTTCGAGCCAGGATGAATAGTTTCCCTTCCACGGAATCCCCTCGCCTCGATCCAGCTCCAGAATCCACCCGGCCGCGTTATCGAGAAAATACCGGTCGTGCGTCACTGCGATAACCGTCCCCGCGTATCGTTGAAGATGCTGCTCAAGCCACGCCACGCTCTCGGCATCGAGATGGTTGGTTGGCTCATCCAGAATTAACACATCCGGCTTCTGCAGCAGCAGCCGGCAAAGCGCCACCCGCCGTTTTTCGCCGCCCGAAAGCTTGTCCACACCCGCATCGCCCGGCGGACATCGCAGCGCATCCATCGCCATCTCAAGCTGCTGATCCAGGTTCCACGCGTCGCGGTGATCAATCTCTTCCTGTAATTGCCCCTGCTTTTCCAGCAGCTTGTTCATCTTTACATCATCCATCGGCTCGGCCAGTTGGTCGCTAATGGCGTTGAACCGATCGATCAAATCCGTCGTCTCCTTCGCCCCCTGCTCGACAACCTGCCGCACCGTCAGCCCCGCATCAAGCTGCGGCTCCTGCGGCAAAAACCCTGTCGTATATCCCGGCTGAAGCACCGCCTGCCCCTGAATATCCTTGTCGATGCCCGCCAATATGCGCAGCAGCGAACTTTTCCCCGCCCCATTCAACCCCAGCACGCCGATTTTTGCGCCGTAGAAATAGGAGAGGTAAATATCCTTGAGAACAACCTTCTTGTCGTGCGTCTTGGTGACACCGACCATGGAAAAGATGACTTTGTTGGATTCGCTGGCCATTGATGTTTGTATGGAAGTGTGTGCGTCGAAAAGATCACCCATATACCGACAGTGCCGTCCGCATGGAAGCATCGAGCCGTTGTAGAAATTGAATAGTGGTCCCAGAGCCACAGGGTGGCCGCGCACAAAGGCGCAGCATCGGCACGAACAAAACATGATGATGCCCATGCACGGGTGCCTTCAACCTCGCAGAGGTCTCAGAATATCGCGACCTTGGATAGTCAAAACACCTCAGATCCGTTAAACGACTCTCCGTCGCGTTTCCGCGGCTAGGAGTCGTGGAAACGCGACCATCGGGTCACGGCCGCATCGACCTCAGCCTCCCACGGCTGGGCCACAGGTCGGCGTACCCGCAGGCCTTTGCCCGCGCCGGCCGGTGTGCGCAACTCACGCAGGTAAACCGCAAAGAGCAGAGCGCACGTCCGCTGCAGCGTTGATCCGTCCCACCGTGCGAGACCTTCGCCTCAACGAGGCATGATTACCTTCGTGCGGTTAGAATCCTCCCAATGCTCATCGGTGTCGTCAGCGATTCCCACGACAATGCCGCCAATCTGGGCGCGGCGATTGAGTTGCTTCAACAGCGCGGCGCTGCCTACTTTATTCACTGTGGCGACGTCTGCTCCCCTGACATGCTCAACCACCTCGCCGGCCTAAACGCCGCCTTTGTGTTCGGCAACTGCGACTGGGATCGCAAAGGCCTGCAGCGAGAGGCGCTTCACGTCGGCATCGCCTGTTATGGCGCAATGGGCGAAATCGAACTGGACGGCAAAAAAATCGCATTCACGCATGGTGACGACCCATCGCTGGTGGGGTCGGTCATTGCCCGCCAGTCGCATGATTTCCTGTTCACCGGCCACACCCATCGTTCTCACGACCGAATGGAAGGCGCGCTGCGAATGATCAATCCCGGCGCCCTTCAACGCGCCCCGACAAAAACCGCGGCCCTCGTCGATCTTCAGGCCAACAGTGTGGAGCTATTAAAGATCGCATAATCGGCGGGCCGTCTCCGCGGCGCAATTGGGTGGATCGCACACGCCGGCCCGGCGCGCCGCGCAGCGGGCAGTGCGCATTGGCGGGTCGGACACTCCCGTCCGACTTGCCGCGCAGCGGCAACGCCAGCGCACAGCATGCGGATAGATCGGCCGCCGGCCGATGTCGGACAAAAGTTCCCAACCCACCGGCGGATTTAACCATCCAATTGCCCGACGTCGGACAACAGCCCAAAACCACCCCAGGATTTCACAATCCAATTTCACGTGCTTCGCACGCGATCCGATCGCTGCCGCGATTCACGTTCCCGCCACCTCCGTATGCGGGCTGACGCTCTGCTCGCGCGCATTCTGGCTGCGCAGGCGATTGACGGCCGCCACATACGCCAGCGCCGATGCTTCGAGAATGTCCGTGCTCAGGCCCCTCCCGCGCACGGTGCGCTCGCCATGTTCGATCTCAACATGCACTTCCCCCAGCGCTTCCTTCCCCTTGGTCACCGCGCGAATGCGATAATCCATGAGGCTTGCCTTCACGCCCGTCAACCGCGCGATGGCGCTGTAGATCGCATCCACCGGCCCGTCGCCGACCGAAGCATCAGTCAACGTCTCGCCCGTGGAATCGCGGAGCGTCACCGTGGCCGTCGGAATCGTGTTGGAACCGCTGGTCACCTGCACACCCACCAGCGTCCACAGGCTCGCCTGTAACTCCAGTTGCTCATCCACCAGCGCCTCCACGTCTTCGTCGAAGACCTCCTTCTTCTTATCCGCCAGCGCCTTGAACTTGGCGAAGATTGTATCGAGCTGCTGGTCGCCAACTTTGTATCCCAGCGTTTCGATACGGTCGCGCAGCGCAGCCCGGCCGGAATGCTTGCCCAGTACCAGCGTTCCCTTGGGGATGCCCACCGTTACCGGGTCAATGATCTCGTATGTTTCGCGGAACTTCAGGATGCCGTCCTGATGGATTCCGCTTTCGTGCGCAAACGCGTTCTCGCCGACAATCGCCTTGTTGCGTTGAATGACCAGTCCGGTCAGACCGCTGACCATCCGGCTGGTTGGATAGATTTTCGTTGACTCGATGCGCGTCCGCAGCCCGAAATGATCGCGCCGAGTCCGCAGCGCCATGATGATCTCCTCCAGAGCTGCATTGCCCGCGCGCTCGCCGATGCCATTGATCGTGCATTCGATCTGGCGTGCGCCGTTTTCCACCGCGCTCAGTGAGTTGGCGACCGCCATCCCCAGGTCGTCGTGGCAATGGCTCGACAGGATGATTCCCTTCTCGCGAATCACTGGCAGCTTTTCGATCATGTGCGCAAAAATCCGCCCGTAGCCCGCCGGCGTGGCGTAGCCGACGGTGTCCGGCAGGTTGATCGTGGTCGCCCCGGCCTCGATGGCCGCCTGCGTGATCTCTTCCAGAAATTCCATCTCCGTCCGGCTGGCGTCCTCCGGGCTGAATTCAACATCGTCGGTATATGCCCGCGCCTGTTGGATGGAATCGATGGCCAGCTTGGTGATGTCCGCCTTGCCCTTGCGCAGCTTGTGCTCGCGATGAATTTTGCTCGTCGCGCAAAACACATGCACCCGCCCATGCCTGGCGGGCCGGATCGCCTCGCCGGCCCGCTCGATGTCCTTCGGCGTGCATCGCGCCAGCCCGCAGACGACGCAATCGGTGATCTCGGTCGCCACCTGCCGGACCGATTCAAAATCCCCCGGCGAGGAGATCGGAAACCCCGCCTCTATGACATCCACCCGCAGCGCCTGCAACTGCCGCGCGATCTCCAGCTTCTCCGCCAGCGTCAGCGTCGCCCCCGGCGATTGCTCGCCATCGCGCAGGGTTGTGTCGAAAATACGCACCATGTCGCCCATCGAGGATTCGGGCATGTCATTTTGAGACGCCATCGGTCTGCTCCAAAAATGTATCCAACGCACCAAACGAAAAAGCCCCGCGAGAAGTCGCAGGGCTTTGCTGAAATCAACCTGAAGCAGGGTTCCCTACGACTGCGCACCAATTTCACCAAGGCCCAAAAGGCCCGGTGCAAGCTGCGTAAGACGAGGGGAGATCCGCTGCATAAGTGCCATCCAATAGAACAATACAGTCGGCCAATGTCAAGGGAAAATAAGTTATTGCTCAGTGGCGGCGCGCTTAAACTCGAGCACCGACGTTCGCCAAAGACTAATGTGTTCGACTCTATTCAATCGCTTCATCTCGCGGCCAACGTTTCAGCGGCGTCACACGATCGGCGGTCTTCCATCGCAGCAAGATACACGGGAACGACCGATCCGGAAGCGTCCCGCCATCATCCGCGCCGTCGATGCCAACACTGTAAATAACTGGCTCGTCACCCGTTGCGCGATAGATAAGGGCATTCGCCTCGGAAGTAAACGGATCGGCAGGCAACGCCGGCAAATACGCCGGCACCAACTCCGCGAGCGTCATAGGAACTCGTCCGGCGTGCTCAACTGTGAAAAGTCGGATCGCCAGCATGACGGCAGCGATCCGTCGATCGCACAAAACCTTGTATTGGTACATCACGGCCTGATCTGATCCGACCATTGCCATATTCGAAAACGGAACTCCGCTGCGTGCTTCCATCGCCTTCGCTACGCGCTCCCGGGCTTCCGGCCAGGTTGTCTCGTTGCCCACATCGACGATCGTCGTCATTCGATCCAGCATTTGCCTCATGTTGTGGTCGTACCATGGACGTAAGCCATAGCGAGTGAACCAATTTCCAACCGGCTTGGGGTCTGTCCTGCCGTCGATAACGATCGCTCCATTGGCAATGCCCGTCAAAAATCTTAACTTTATCATGCGCTCGCCGCGCATTGCCAATCCGAGGGACTCTCTCAAAGCGGTGTCGTCGAGCAGCTCGGCGATAGCCTCGCGCACCTTCACGCCGGATATCTCGCCCTCCGCCGAACCGATCTTCAGTTCGCTGGCGATGTCCCAATAGACATTGGCGGCCAAGGTTCGACA
>JBBQCK010000048.1:0-9731 GCA_038318605.1 Tepidisphaerales bacterium
GACGTGCTGGAAGCGGTCAACGAAAAGCTTCCGGACGGACGAAAGATCAAACTCTACGGCGATGTCTGCCCTTTCTGCCGCAAAATCTATGCTGACTTGATGGACCTCTACGACGGGGACTGGAAGAAGTCGATGGAGCACATCAAGGTCAAGCGTTTGATCTTGAGCGAAAAGGACCGGCGGGGCATTGGAACGTTTCAGCCGAAGGACGAAAAAAACCAGGACAGCACGGAGCTGACCGGCGACATCAACTACCGCAAGATTGCCGAGTATGGCTCGGACAGCGATCCCCGCGCGTTCAACTTCGACGGTGAACTCAACATCGCCAACCGCGGCGTGGTTGAGTTTATCGAAGTGCTGAAACTGGACGTAGCCTTCCTGTACGATCTGCTGGGCGCATCCCAGGAACACTTAATCAAGCCCAAGAAATTCGCGCAGACCTATATCGACGAAGTGATTTTGGGTCATACCAACGAGCCGGAATACAAGAAGCTTCAGGGCAACGAGATGATGGAGGCATTCCGCGACCGCACAATCAAGATCGACGTGCCCTACAACACCCGGCTTGAGGATGAGGTGAAAATTTACCTCAAGGACTTCGGGCCGGAGCGCGTGCGCGGCATACACATCGCGCCGCATACGGTGGAAGTCGCGGCCATGTGGGCCGTGCTGACGCGGCTGGCGGAGCCGAAGAAGGCGGGCATCACCAAGGTGCAGAAGCTCAAGCTGTACAACGGCAAGAGTATCCCCGGTTTTACTGAGGATTCGATCCGCGAGCTGAAGGAAGAAAGCCCGCGGGAAGGGATGAACGGCATCAGCCCCCGCTACATTCAGGACAAGATCTCCAACGCGCTTGTCAGTCAGCAGGCCCAGCAGGAACAGACCATCAATCCGTTCATGGTGATGAACGAACTGGAAGAAGGCCTGAGCCATCACAGCCTGATCACGGATGAGGAATTGAAGAAGGAATACAAGGAACTGCTCGCGGTCGTGCGTGAGGAATATGAGGACATTCTCAAAGGCGAGGTGCAGCGGGCGATCAGCGCTGACGAGGACGCCATCAAGCGTCTGGCGACCAACTACATCGAAAACGTCCGCGCCTATACGCAGCACGAGCGCGTACGCAACCGCTACACCGGCCGGGATGAAGACCCGGATGAGCGCCTGATGCGCTCGATCGAGGACAAGATCGACATCCCCGAAGGCCGCAAGGATGATTTCCGGCAGGAGATCATGAATTACATCGGCGCACTGGCGCTGGATGGGCGCAAGTTTGAGTACAACACCAACGCCCGGCTCCTGAAGGCGCTGGAGCTGAAGCTGTTCGAGGATCAGCGCGACACGATCAAGCTGAAAAACCTGGTCAGCAGCGTCGTGGACGATGAAACCCAGCAGAAGATCGACGTGGTGAAGCAGCGGCTGATCAAGTATTTCGGCTACAACGAAGCCAGCGCCACGGATGTTCTGAACTACGTGGCGAGCATCTTCGCCCGCGGCGATTCGAAGCAGGAAGATTAACCGGCTTTGCAACGACGACACCTTGTGCATACAGGCGGTGCCGGTCGGCCGGCCGGTTCATGATCGGGAGATCGATTCAGAAATGCGACGCAATTCACGCAGTCGAACCTCGGGAGCGGTGTTGGCGCTGGCGGGGCTGGTCGCGCTGGTTTTTTTCTGGGCGACCGATCCTCGCTTCGGAATTCTGCGCAAACTCGGCCCGATGGAAAACCCCGTTGACGCGGCCAATCAGTCCTTCATCGGAACGATCGTTGGCGTGGCGGGGTCGCTTGTGGTGCTGACGCTGGGCGTGTGGCTGATGGGCCGCCGGCCGGCTTGAAAGATAGCCAGAGGCGGCCGGGTTTTCATGACTCCCCTGATTGATCGGCAGCATTCAACGTGAATCGCCGAGACCGCTGTGCCGTGCGTGGTCGCATTGACTTCGTATCTAACCGTAGTATCTACAGCGCCGCTTCCTGCTCGATGACGGTTGCGAATACTTCTTCTGCGGTTTTCGCCAGCGCCAGCGCCTGGCGAAATTTGTCGATAATCATGAGCTTGCTGATTCGCGCCAGCGCGTGAATGTGCGGGCCGGTTTTGTCGGGGGGACTGCTCAGGAGCCAGATCCACGTCACGGGCCGGCCATCGATGGATTGAAAATCAATCGGCTTTTCCGCCTTGCCGATCGCCATGACGAGGTGATTGGCGCCTGAACATTTTCCGTGCGGAATGGCAAGCCCGTTGCCGATGCCGGTGGTGCGCGTGCCTTCGCGCTCGAGCACGGCGTCGAGCACTTTTTTTGCGTCGTTCAGTTCACCATTGGCCGCCAGCAGGTTCACAAGCTCCGCGATCGCATCGTTCTTGCTTGCCCCGGCCAGCGGCAGCTTGATGTTTTCCGGCTTTAATATCTCACTGAGGCGAAACGTCGGCATGACAAAGATATCCCAAGCAGATCGGCCCGTGCCCATTCAAACCCGTAACGCCCCGCCGCAACAGACTCCAGAGCCACAGGCCGGAATTTTCATCCCGGTCCAAACGCGAAACGACAGATGCTACACACGCGCGGCGATGCAATCAACGAAAGCGGTGAAACTTCGCGAAAGAGAAACAATCGGCCTGCAAATCGCCGTCGGGCGCGGGACAGCAAACCAATAAGCCCAAGTTTCACCGCGAAATCATAAAACCTCTTCGCTCCCCTCACCAAGCTGCGCGATAAACATCCAGTAGGCTCGTCGCATCGACCGGCCGGGGGTTAAAGGTGGCGGTCCACTGTGTGCTCGCCATTTGCGCCAGCGATCGCAGGTCATTCTCTGCGATGCCCAAATCGCGCAGTCGCGCGGGCAGGCCTGCATGGGCTGCCAGCGTTTGCACCTTCTCCGCCAGCGAATCGGCATTTTCGTTCAGGTCGGCGTACGGCGATTCCCCATCGGCGGAGTTAAAGCGAATCACATGCGGCAGCATCAATCCAACGGCGATGCCGTGCGTGGTGCCGTAGCGCGCGGTCAGGGGGTTTGCACAGGCGTGGGCGGCGCCGAGCATGGAGTTTTCGATGGCCGCACCGGCCAAGTGTGCGCCCAATTGCATATCCGCCCATGCCTGCTGCTCGCCAGCGCCGTCGAGCAGACGCTCGAACGCGCCGCCGCTCAGCAATGTCCACGCCTGTTTTGACAATCGGCGGGAGATATCGGTTCGGCGACTGCAGCCGGATGTTTCCACCGCGTGCGCCACGGCGTCAATGCCGCATGGCCCGATCACGCCGCGAGGTGCGGTGCGCGCCAGCTCGGGATCGAGTATCGCCATTACAGGCAGCGCCTTGGGATCGAGACAGGCCATCTTCACATGCGTTTCGGGATCGGTAATCAGCGCCGCCGACTGCGCCTCCGAGCCGGTTCCGGCGGTCGTGGGTATCGCGACCATCGGCAGCATGGCGCGGCTTGCCCTTCCGACGCCCTGGTAATCGTGCATGCGCCCGCCGTTGGTCAGCACGAAATTGACGCCTTTTGCCGTGTCCATCGCCGAACCACCCCCCAGGCCAACAATCATATCCGGGCCAAAGTCGCGGGCCGCTGACAGGGCGGCGTCAACGGTCAGGGTGGTCGGATTTTCCTGCGCGCGATCGAACACACCGGCCACGACGCCAGCATTACGCAACGATTGCAATGCCCGATCCAGATGGCCGGCCGCTTTGATTCCCGGATCGGTCACCACGAGCACCCGATTCAGCCGCGCATCGCTAATCCATTGGCCCAGCGCCGCCAGCGCGCCGGGGCCGACGATAACGCCCACTCGCGAGCCGGCAATCTGCCGCACATGAGCCGAAATCAATGCTGTGCCCCCGCCATCTGAAATGCCCGCTGGCGATAGAGATGCTCAAAGAGGTTTCCTTCGTGGGGTTGATCCCAGCTCAATTGATACGTTGGAATAGCACCCAGATTCAGCCGATCAACATTCCGCGATGCCAGCAGGGCCTGCCGAAGTTTTGCGTCGTGGGTGATCGCGCTAACCACCAAAGATGGCCCGATCGCGTCGGCCATTTCATCCATCGGGCATTCAACGACCGATGCGAACGGAAACAAAAACTCGTTGTTCGCCAGTGCATGGCTTCGATCCGGCACGCGCACGATCGTCGGCAACAAGTAGGCGCATCGTCCAAGTCGTTGAAGACGCGGCACACCGCGTTTTTGCAACGTCACATCAACGGCCCCGACAAGATTTGATTCGATCGACGCATCAATGCGCTCGGCCATCGAGGTGTTGGCGAACGCTGCGATCTGGGCGGCCGAATCGTCGGCCGGCAATGCCCTTACACTAGCGAGCCGATCGGCGATGGCGTCGGCCAGCGCGCCGGCGTTGCGCGGCGTCCAGACGGCCGACGCATTGATGCAGCTTCGCCCGCCATTTGCTGCGATGCTCGACACGATGACATCAAGATGCGGTTCAAAATTGTCCGCGACATCGTCGCCGAGAATGATCTTGGAAAATCCCGGTCCATGAAGCTCGACGCGCGGGTCGCGGGCGTACATCCGCGTGGTGGATGCGTCG
Source organism: Tepidisphaerales bacterium (assembly GCA_038318605.1). Lineage (GTDB taxonomy): Bacteria > Planctomycetota > Phycisphaerae > Tepidisphaerales > Tepidisphaeraceae > JBBQCK01. The sequence continues at coordinate 4,540 of JBBQCK010000048.1, forward strand.
CCAAAGAGCATTGCGCGATCAACCGCCTGCAACAGCGCCCCGGCCCCGCCATGATCGGCCGGGTAAAAGCCGAATGCCTCTCTCGGCAGTCCAGCCGCGATCAGTGCCTCGATGATGCGCAGCGGCGTCCAAGGCTCCTCGCGGCCGGGCTTGAGGGCGACGGGCGTCTTCAGGGCAATCGCGGGAATCCAGAGCGAATGCACGCCGGGCGAATTGCTCGGCAGCACCGCGCCAAAGACTTTTGCCTCGCGAAACCACGCCAGCGATCGGCCGTCATCGTTCCCATAGCCGCGATCGAGGATCGACAGATCAAACCCGCGCGTCAGGCCGGCAATGATGCGATCCATCTCGGCCAGCACGCGCTGAATCTTGCCGGCATTGGTGCGGCAATAGGTGTGCGGCATGCCGGTGGTCGCTGAGAGCTGGCGGATGTAATCGTCGAACGTCTGCGTCTGATCCCCCACCGGGAGCGGCGCGGCCATGAACAAGTCGGCGGCACGGCGGCACATGGAAATGAGATCCGCCATCGAAAACTGATCGAGGATCGTTGAATCCATACGCGCGATGTCGCGCGTAATCAGGCCGGCATTCGCCTGAGACACCGTTGCCAGCGGTTCGCCCGTGGCATGGTGAATGAGTTCGATCGTGTCGATCGACCGGTAGGGCTTGCCGTGGCGAAGTATGGGGATGTGGAGCATGGAAACTATTATGACTGCGGCTCGAAAGATGCCGCGCGGCATCGCAATCACCGCGGCGATGGCGCCATGGGTCAATCCTATGCGCTATATCGATCGGTTTCATTCTGTGTTGAAAGAAGCCTTGCTGGGGAGATTGACAATGCGACATATCGTGGGCCTGCGAATCGTCACCCCCACCCGCCACGCCGCGCCGAACTTACAGCGGAGATTCTGAACGCGACCTGTCGCAGCGTTGCGGCTGGCATGGAAATCGTTTGCCGTTGCGCGGCAAGTCGGACAGGAGTGTCCGACCCACCGGACAACGCTGTGATGCGTGGGGAACCGCAGCCACTACCCAAGATTGGAAGAGAATGTTTTCCGTTGCGCGGCAAGTCGGACAGGAGTGTCCGACCCACCGGGGATAACGGGCTGTGGTTGCGGGTTCGGCGCGATCCGAGCGGATAGGATGATCCCACGACACGGGCATGTTGGTGCCGGAAATTCATTCCGATTTGAGAACGAACCGACGGTAAGCCGATGGCGATGCGACACTAGCAGGCCGACTTGGCGGTGCGGCGGGCGGACTCGACGTATACGCCCATGTTGCGGAACTTTTCGTAGCGGCGCTGCAAAAGGTTGTCCAACTTACAGCGCTTCAAGTCGCGCAAGGCTTTGGCGATGTATTGTTCGAGGCTGTGGGCGGCGCTGTGGGGGTCGCGATGGGCGCCGCCGAGGGGTTCGGGGATCACTTGATCGACAATGCCGATTTTTTTCAGGTCGCTGCTGGTGAGCTTGAGGGCCTCGGCCGCTTCGGCTGCGTTGTCGCTGCCGCGCCAGAGGATACCGCTGCAGCCTTCGGGGCTGATGACGGAGTACCAGGCAAACTCGAACATCGCGACGCGGTCGGCGATTGCTATGCCCAGCGCACCGCCCGAGCCCCCTTCACCCGTGACGATCGACAGGATCGGTGTTTTGAGGCGGCTCATTTCCATGAGGTTTACCGCGATGGATTCCGCCTGCCCGCGTTCTTCGGCACCGATGCCGGGGTAGGCGCCGGCGGTGTCGATCAGCGTGACCACCGGAAGCTCATATTTCTCGGCGAGCTTCATGCAGCGGAGTGCTTTGCGATATCCTTCGGGGTGGGCGAGGCCGAAATTACAGGCGATTTTTTCCTTGGTGTCGCGGCCCTTGTGATGGCCGATGAGCATGACCTTGTGCCCGCCAAGCCGCGCCAGGCCGCACACGATGGCCTTATCGTCGCCAAAGGTGCGATCGCCATGAACCTCGCGAAACTCGCGGCAGATCATCTCGACGTAATCTTTGAAGAGCGGGCGCTGCGGATGTCGCGCGACCTGCACGGTCTCCCAGGCAGAGAGATTGTCATATGTTTTGCGCAACAGCGCGGTATAACTCGCCCGCGATTGGCGCAGCTCTTTGGAATAGTCGGTCTGCTTCTGGGCCTGTAGCGCCTCGATGTCGCGGATCTGCTGCTCGAAACGCGCCAGCGGCTTTTCAAACTCCAGGACATGCCGCAGCCCCACCGAGCCGTTGCCGGCCGGCGACTGGCTGGCGCGCCCGGAGGTCTCAATGCCCGCGGAGCGGTCTTGGCGAATCGTCGAATTTAAAGTGTCTGCCATGAGCGGATACAGGGATGAAGAGTCAATAGCCTATGGGCGAAGCCCCCGGTGTTCAAGAACGATTCACAATCCGAACATCATCAATAAATCGATTACTTGCGCGATTTGCCGAATATGCCGGCCAATAGGGATTTCTATTTGCAATCGACTCGGGTTACGTCCGATAACTGCTTTTGCTATAGGTCGGCCCGCGAACGACACCCGCTTTAGGCATTGTTCCGGATAGGGCACTATTTTTGCCTAAAACTCTAGCTCTAAATCCTTTATGAAGATTCGCCGGCCGGCAGGCAGGGAAAATATGCATAAACTTGCCCGATATTGTCTGTTGATCTCAGCCATGTGGCTACTGGTGGGAATTCCGCTGACGGTTCGGTTTCGGCCGCTGCGGGCGAAGGATTTTCCGCAATTTTATATGGGGGGACTGATTGCCCGTAATCATGCATGGGAGTCGCTCTATCCAAATCCAAACCTGGACAGTCCATACAACCCCGGCCTGAAGTGGGATTCGACGATGAAGCCCCGCTATCAGGAACTGGCGGCCAATCCGCCGGTGGAAACGGGCGATGAGCCGCGGTTTATTCAGATTCCGCCGGCGGCGGTGCTGTTCGTGCCGCTCACTTTTCTGCCGTACAGGGTTGCCTATGTGACGTGGTCGGTGCTTATGGGGGCGTGTTGTCTTGGGTCGGCGTGCCTGGCGCGGCGGTTCTATGAAATATGCCTCGGGCGCCCGTCGCCGAAATCGGCATTGCTGATTCCGCTGATTTCGTGCTCCTATCTGGCATATATTGTCATTCGATGCTCCAACATCGAGTTGCTGATCAGCCTGCTGCTTGGGCTGGGTGCGCTGGGGTTGATTCGGAAAACGCCGATGTCGGGGGGCCTGGCGGTGGTACTGGCGTTTGTCATTAAATATGCCAGCGCGGTGTACCTGCCAGTGATGCTCTTTGCGCGACGGTGGCGGATGTTGGCTGCCACATTGCTGATTGGGGCGCTGATGCTGGCGGCGACGCTTCCGATCACCGGCATCGGGCCGTGGCGCGAATTTCGTGAGAGCATTCTGCCGCGGCTGAGCCGGCCGTATGACAATTCGAACAATCAGTCGCTTCAGGGGGCGATCATGTTCTATACCGATCAGTTTCCGCTGTCGGCGGGGAACGTCATTTTTTGCCGCGTACTGGCAGGGGTGGGGCTGGCGGGGCTGTTGGCGCTTTTCGCAACCCGGCCGGCGCGTTACTGGAAAGCAGCGCCGGTGGCGCTGGCGGCGTGTGCGGCCATGGTCGGGTGGCTGCTGATATTCAGCCCGCTGACGTGGGACAAATATTCGACCTATTTTTTCCCGCTATGGGGCTGGCTGGCGTGGGAGGCGACACGCTCTCGGGTCCGCGGGGTTTGGGCGGGGCTTAGCATCGCGCTGGTTTGGGCGCCGTGGTTCTCCGTTGTGCCGCACTGGCCGGGTGTATTGAGTTATCACATGCTGGCTGGGACAGTTTTGCTGACGTTGTTGGCGACTGCGCGCGTTTATCGCGGGGATGAATCGGCAGGCGAGTCGACGCCGTCCGGCGCAGGTTGCCCCCCTGCTGAGATCAATGCGTAGCTGGCGGTGACAATGGCGGCAATGAGGCGGCCGGGAGATGCGGCGCTTCTGCTGGTTTGTAGATCATCACCAGCGCTGCGCCGGCGATGGCGAGCAGCAGACCGACGTAAAATTGCCAGGCCGGCTTGTTGGCGGGGGGATCCCAGGCCATGGACACGAGGCAGTTGACGATGGGGGCGAAGGAAAACACCAGCGGGGCGACATACAGCGCGGCGCTGGCATGCGCGCCGCGACGGGCATAGGTGACGGCAAAGACGATGCAGAGCGCCCCGGCCGCCCCGAGCAGACCGGCGATTGTCGAGAGAGTCGCGCCTTTGAGGTTCATGCCGGGATCAACGGACGCGGGCAGCTTGTGCGCGGCAAGAAAGAATCCCGGAACGATGACGGCCGCCAGAAAATAGGCGATGCCAATGAACAGAAACGCGCGCATGGCCGCGTTGGGATTGGGCTTGCCGTTCGGTACGTTGAATTCCTTTCGGCCGTGGTCGATGGTGGTGACGTAGCACCCCCAGGTAATGGCCGCTCCGGCGACGAAAAGTAGCCAAGTGTATTTGCTCATTGGGGGGATGATAGCGACAGGGGCGGGGAGATGGCGAGATGAGTGAAGGAAGTCGCTGGTTGGCAGTTGGGGGCGAGACGGTCGCGCAACAGGTTGGGAGGATGTTGCGCGGGCGGCGGGAAGGTTGGGGCGATGCAAGTATGGGTGGTGATGGGACTTGGGTTGTGGGGTCCTGCGGGTGAGGCGGGCGCAGCGGGCGAAAAAGTGTTGCACTTTGTCTCATTTTGTTGCGCCGTGTCGCGCGGCGACAGGGGTTTGGGTAGTTTAGGGAAACTGGGTGGAGATAAGTGTGAATTGGAAAGTAAGGGGGATGTGTTCATCGATTTTCCTGGTTGGCGGATTGGGGCGGAAGAGGTTTTGACGCGGCTGCGGAAGAGCGACGCGGCGTGAACTTGAATTTGTATGGCGGGGTGGGAGGGGGAGCCAAGTGAGGTAGATGGATTTTGTTAGGGTCGGGGTTTTGGTGGTGTGTTTGGGTGACTGGCGGTTGGCGAGATGGTAGATGCAGGATCGTTCCTGAAGCGTAAGATGGGTGTTGGACATCGCCGTACGGGCCTTTCGGGGTTTAGTTCTGGAAAACCAAACCTACCGAATCCCGGCGGCGATGTCCGCATCGCCGGCTCCCTTCTTGCGCCTTAAAGTTTAATTCGGCAATGGCTGTTAAAGACAAGGAATGCTCATCAAAGTAGAGTCGAGACGTGGCGCGGTGGTTTAGGTTGAGCCTA
>JBBQCK010000049.1:0-9712 GCA_038318605.1 Tepidisphaerales bacterium
ATTATATGGGAACGTAGATCGTTCGGCCGGCCAGGTGGCGACGCGGCCGATGCCGCTTTTGCGCGCAGGATGAAGCTTGGCGACGGATGCAAATTATGGTGGAACTTTCAATCGTCATTCCCACGTTCAACCGCGCCGAATTGCTGGAGGGCTGCCTGCGATCGTTGGCGGGCACGGCAATTTCGTATGAGGTCATCGTCGTTGACGGTGCCAGCACGGATGGTACCCCCGCAGTGCTGGAATCCAATCAGCGCGCGTTTGGGCCGACGCTGCGCGTGCTGCGGGAGGCAGCGCGCGAAGGCTTCGTGCGGGCGGCCAACAAGGGGTTCGCCGTGGCGCATGGACGCAATATGATGTGGCTCAACGACGACGCCCGGCCGGTCACCGGATCACTGGAACGCGCCATTAAACAGCTTGACCGCGCGGATGCATCGGTCGGAATGGTCGCACTATTTCACCGCACCGACGCGACACGCAATATTGCCTATGAAACGGTGCGCCGCGGCGTCGCTTACAAACTCATGCACGTTCGCGGCACCCTATATGCGAATTTCGGAATCGCCCGGCGCGAGACGTTCGAGCGACTGCACTATTTTGATGAGCGATTTTACCTCAACGCGGCCGACCCCGATTTTTCCCTGAAACTCTGGCAATCCGGACTACGCGTTGAGCCGGCAATGGCGTCATTGATCGACCACGATGAACACCCCGACGCACGACGCGCGGCAGATGCCGGCCGGGGCAACGAGGATAATATACGACTTTTCACCAAGTGGGATTTGCCGCCCCGCAATCCTGAGTTCAACGACTTCGACCCGCTGATACCTTGTACGTTGAATCGCGAGTGCAGCGCATCGCCGGCTTCATTCGCCCGCATGGCCGGGTAATCGGCCGAAAGATGATTTATCGCTGGGGTTGCGCGATTTGGCATCAGATGATCGGTGCCGCCCGAATTTTGGCATGCCGGCGGTCGATTCTGGGGCAATCTACAATCTGGCATCCACTGATTGCACGGCCGCGTGCAAAGGGCTTCGACTCGTCGTTGCCACCAGGCTGTGACTACAATCAGACAATGCAGGGACGTCGCGCATTTACGCTTGTTGAGTTGCTCGCGGCGATTGGAATCATCGCGCTGCTTTTGGGCATTTTATTGCCGGTCATTTCGCGGGCACGGGCGCAGTCGCGATCGGTGGCGTGCGGGGCGCAGCTTCATTCAATCGGCCAGGCATTCCGCATTTACCTTAACGAGAATCGAGACAACTATCCCCACGCGCCGACGTTACCCAGCGTCAACCCTGATCACCTGCCGCCGCTGGCCGACTATCTCGATAAGGCGTTGCAGGGGCAGCGCGGCGTTTTTCGTTGTCCGGCCGATGAATCGCTGTATCCGGTGGAGGGCACGAGTTACTTCTACTACGCCGAGGTCGGCGAGCGCAAGATTGCCGAGACGTTTTTCTTCTCGATTTTCAAGAACGTGAACCAGGTGCCGATCCTTTGGGACGCGGCGAATTTCCACGGCGGCACCGTACCCTTTAACTGGCTTTTTGCCGACGGGAGTGTCGATCATCTGCTCGCCGAGCCAGGACAATTGCCATGACAATTGCAGGCGCTGGAATTGAAAGGCCGCGCAAGCGCCGGAGCAGGCTTTGGCTCATCGCCGTGGGGGCTGTACTGGCGGCCATTGTGGCCGGAGGCTGTTTTTTCGTTCACTGGTACCGTGTCTATCGAAATTATCCCAAGCGTCCCGATATCGCGGCCGCATCGCTTGATGAGGTGTGGGCGTTCATCGCCAGCGACGAATTTAACCGTATGACCGAAAAAGACCGCCGAACCTATGCGATATCGGCGATGGATCGCACAGCAGATCGTCCCGTGCCTGATTTGATCGCTATGATGATGAATCGTCGCGACATGGCGCAGCGAAAAAAGGCGGCCGAGAATATCGCGAAGCTGCCCGACAATGAACAGATCAGCGAACGTCTTTTCGGCCGATTTCTGGAGCGGTTTTACCAACAGGACAAGGGCACTCGCCTGCTACAGATCAATGCCATGCTGCTTGCGCCGGGGCGCGATGAGCGACAGCGCGATCGCGAGCGGAAATCCGGCGACATCGACAAATTCAAGGCTGACATGGCGAAGTTCATGACCCATCAGACGCCGCACACGCAGGGAATGTTCGGCCAGTTTATGATGGATGTCCGCCGCGCCGAGGAGGTGCAGGATAGTTTCAAGTTCTGGAAGAAGCGCTGACCGCATCTGCCGCCGGCGAATCGTCGGCGAACCGGCGCGATGTTCCGCATCGGGGCTGCAAGAAGTCTTTAACAGTCAGCGCTGGGCGAATTCCCCAAGCAGGCGGAACTGTGTTTCGCGATGCTCGTATGGCACCTCGTGCTTGTGGTAGGGATAAATTTCGATCTGCTTTTCACACGTCATGTGATGAAACGCCGCGAAGATCGTGCTCGGCGGGCACACATCGTCCCAAAGGCAGTTGCTGATGACCGTGCGACAGGTGATCCATGGCGCGAGATTCATCGCGTCCACGTAGCTCAGTGTGCGGAACGTCTGGTCGCCGACATGCGGGTGCGCCTTGATGAATGCGGAGATTTCCGGGTATGGCCCATTGCCGGTGATGGACACCGCCCGGCGAAAATCGCATAGAAACGGGATGTCCGGCAGCGCCAGTTGCGGACGATCCGACAGCGCCGCAACCGCCAGCGTCAGCCCGCCGCCCTGACTGACGCCGGTGATTGCAATGCGGTCGCTATTGACCTCTTCCCGGCGAGCAAGCAATTCCAAAGCGCGCAACGCGTCGGCATATACATGGCGATAGTAGTATTCGCGAGGATCGCGAATTCCCAGCGTCATCCAGCCGGATTGATGACCTTCGGAGTAGGTGGCGCTGTCCTGAGATTGGCCGTTCTGTCCGCGGCAATCGAGGCTCAGCACCGCGAATCCCTGGGCGACGAAGTGCAGCAGTTCAAGCGGGCGCGGGGCGCGACCTGAATATCCGTGGTAGACGCACAGCCCCGGAAAGGGCCCGCGGCCTGTCGGGCGCAGATACCACGCCGCCAGGCGCCCGCCGCCAAAACCGTCGAGCCGCACGGCGTAGATTTCCGCGAACCGGGCCGAAACGTCGCCGCAAGGAATCAGCTCGGCGTTCAGCGGCTGATCGATTGCCTGGGCTACGGTCGATTTCCAGAACGCGTCAAAATCGGGCTCGCGGTTGAGCGATGGCCGATATTGCCGGAGTTGCTCCAGCGGCATGTCGATTGAAGGCATGTGCGTATCCTCGCAGAAACATCGCGGACGTCGCCAGGGGCGCGGCCGCAAAATCTACATTGCATCGGCCGGCAGACGTGCCGGCTTCATTTCCGATGTCTCGTAGTTCAGATATCGCGATTTCATCCAGCGAATGCCGAGCAGGTCCACAAACGCACGCAGCGCGCGATTGCGGAACCCATACTTTGCGACGCCGGCAAACCGCGGAGAATGCTTCACAGGCGTTTCCAGCACCGTGTAGCCGCGCATTTTCACGAGGATCGGAAAAAATCGATGCGCGCCGTTAAACAGCTTCAGGCCCTTTATCGCATGGGCACGGTATAGCTTCAGAGAACTGGCTGAATCGTTGATGGTGTCCTGGCTGATCCAATTTCGAATGCGATTGGCCTGGCGGCTTTGCCAGCGACGGAAATTGGTGTCCTGGCGGTCCTTGCGCCAGCCCGTGATCATGTCGGCATCGCTGGATTCGAGCATGGGCAGGAGCCGCGGAATTTCCTCGGGATCGTTTTGCAGGTCTGCGTCGATGGTGGCGATGACCTCGCCGCGCGCGGCGTCGAACCCCGCTTCAAAGGCGGCGGACTGGCCGCGATTCTGCTTCATGCGCAACACGCGCAGAAACGGATATTGCTTCATTCCCTCCGCCAGCAGTCGCGGCGTATCATCCTTTGAGCCGTCGTCGATGACGATCAGCTCGAATGTTCTGCCGGTCTCTTGCAACGCCGCGCCGGCGCGCTTCAAAAGTTCGGGAATCACTTCCTGCTCGTTGTACGCGGGCACCACGAGGGAAAGATATGGCCGTTCGCCCGAGTTGCCGGCTGAGATTTCGTCGAGGGAGTTCGTCATGCGGTTAGATCGTCTGCAAAGGCCGCGGTTGATGTAATCGCCATTGCCGAGCCAGTGCGCCATACAGCAGGAGCGCGGCCCCGCTGCCCAGCGAAAGCCCGATGGCGTTGTCACTCATCCAATGCGCGTTTGCCAGCACGCGCTGGACACACACCAGCAGCGCTGCCGCCACAAAAACAAGCGACCAGCGCGGCAGAAGCAGGCAGAGGGCCATTGCCATGGCGCCGGCCAGGATCGCGTGGCCGGACGGGCAGCTTAAGTTGTCCTGATGAAAAATCCCACCCCAGCCGCCGCGAAAAGGTGAAAGATCGAACGCGTCGATCCCCTTCCCCGGCCGGCTTCGTCCAACCGACCATTTCACCAAAAACTCGGTCATGCCGGCCGCGATGCAACAGATGCAAAAGTATCCCGTCGCCCGCCATCGTAGCGGATGCCGCCACGCGAGCAGACCGGCCGCCAGCACCGCCGCCGATGCCCTGCCGAGGTGCCAGACTGGGTATCGAAAAATCCATTCAAGCGCGATGAATGTTGCGCCGTGGGGGCCATCGTCACGGTCGATGCGCCGCGCAATGGCATCATTGTCGAGCGTCGTCGCGCGGGCCAGATGGAGCGGTCGATGCTCCATCACCCATGATGAAACGCGGCGATCGAGGCGCATCGACCCGCCTATGAGCGCTGCCGAAATGATCGCCCATGTAAGGGCGGCCGCGAGCCGTAGCTGCATGGACATCAGTAACCCTCCCGGGCGTCGGCTGGCCGGCTCATGCCTTTGAAGCCGCGGCAACGCCAGATGCGAAATGTGCGCAGGTACACCCCGCCTCGCTCGATTTGAAGTTTTTCGGTCGGCTTTGCACCCGGGGCAACAAAACTTCCCTCCACATCGTCGAACGCTGCGCGAATGTCATCGTTCATGTAGCCGACATAGAGTGCGTTACGGCCAACAAGTTCCGCGCGATCGAGAGCACGATCCGGCCAGACATCGTACTGGCTCATCCGCTTGCGATCATCCGGATCTTTGAACCATGATCCCGCGCAGAATGTGACTGGCTGGCCGGGAATGTAAAACGCCAGCTCGGCGGCTGTCTGATAGTCTTCCGCAATCACAAAAGCGTTGGGCATCGCGGCAAGCTGCGATCCAACAATCTGACCAAGTTTTCCATAGCCGCTGAATTTCACAGTCGGGTCAATCGCCCGCGCTCGAATTGCCTTCGAGTCGGGATTCGAGCTATTCCAACGTTGAATCGCAAGGTGCGCCCAGTGGAAATCATGCATGAGCGGCAGCGCGATCAATCCGAGCGTGATGGCGGCGGCTGTCACGATGCCCCAGGCGCTTCGCCTCTGCGCATCGCGGCGCGTGGAGAGGAAATAGACCGCGAGAATCATCATTGAGAAATAGGCCGGTCCGGCCCAGTTTGCCTGTGCCTTGGTGCGGAGCGACGTCAGCGCCACCGCACCGAAAAATGGCAGGCCCGCCCACATCAACAGGCGCACCGCGCGGGCGCGAACTCCGTCAACCTGCCCGCGTATCGCCCAGATCGCGGCGGCGATCATGGTGACGAAAATCAATGGATTAACGATGCCCACCTGTGAGGCGAAAAACTCCGGGAAGTTTCCGGCAGCGAGGCGTCCGCCGGTTGCGCCGGTCTGGGTCGAGACGTGCCGAAGGCTCACCCATCCGTGCCGGTGGTTCCAGAGAATGACGGGAGTCATAAATAGCAGCGCCACGGCAACCGCTGCCCACGGCCACGCCGTCGCCAGCCAGCGCCTCGATGGCTTGTCGGCCGCCAGAAATCCCAGCATGATCGGCAGGTAGAGCAGCATCGCGTACTTGGCGAGAAAGCCGATTCCCACGGCGGCCGCGACCCCAATCCACGCCGTGCGCGATTCATCGAACACCGCCCGCACAGTAAATGCCACCGCCAATGCCCAGCAAAAATAGAACGGCGGATCGATCGTCATCAGCAGTCCGCCGGCGACAAACAGTGGGCTGCACCAGGAAAGCGCGACGACCGCCAGCGCCAGTCGGTCGCTGTCAAAGAGTCGCCACGTCAGCCAATAGGCAACGACGCTGGCGCCAGTCGAAAGCGCCAGCGCCGGCAAACGCACCGCCCAGGCGAAATCCCCGAAAAGCGAACAGGAGCCGCGGATGATCCAGGCAACCAGCGGGCCTTTGGAGTAATAGCTCCAATCGAGTTGGCGGGACCAGTCCCAGTACTGGGCTTCGTCGCCGGTCAGATCAAACGGGCAGAGATGCCGCAGGTAGAACAGGCGGGCGACAAAGCCGATCATCACCATCGCCGCCATCAGCCATCGACAGCGCGCGGGAGTCAATGCGGCAATAAAGTTCGCGCGTGGAGAATCGGCTTTAAGGCGATTGGACTGGTCGAGCGAAATAGCGCCCATTGAAGCCGATGATTGTACAGGCCGACGCCCGCGAGTTCACACATCGTCGTAGTCTGCTTGCCCATCAAAATACGACGCCCACACATCAGCCAACGGCCGACTTCAGACTGGAGTGCCTGAACGGGCGGTGCAACCGCAGCATCAACCTTGCCTCAGCAAGCGATCGCGGCGACGTCATCGTGAGAAGAATGATTTAATGGCGTGAACGGTCGCCTGGCGCTGAACAGACGCAATCGATTCCAGCAGTGGAATCTCCTTGGGGCATACTACGACACAGTTGCCCGCCTTGCCGCAGTCGGCGACGCCCCCTTCGCCCATGAGCGCCTCGAGGCGTTCGGACTTCAGCGCCGCGCCGGTGGGATGATCGTTGAAAAGCCGAACCTGGCTGATAACCGCGGCGCCGACAAACGAATTGGCGGGCGTGTATTGCGGGCACGCCTCCAGGCAACAACCGCACGAGATGCAACGGCTCAGCGGGTAACGTTCTTCCTGAAGCTGCTGGGAGATTGGCGGACCTTTGCCAAGATCGTAGGTGCCATCGATCGGCACCCAGCATTTGGTCTTTTTTAAATCACGAAAAAGTCGGGACCGATCAACCCAAAGGTCTCGCACCAGTGGGAATTTGGACATCGGTTCCAAAGTGACCGGATGTTCGAGATGATCGACCAGCGCCGAGCAGGCCTGGCGCACCTTGCCGTTTATTACCATCGTGCAGGCGCCGCAGACTTCCTCAAGACAGCCAGCTTCCCATGCGGGCGGCGTGGTCGCAGCGCCCTCGGTGGTCGTTGGATGGGCCGCGATCCATTGCAGGCAGGAAATGATGTTCATGTTCGCGCGGCGCGGCACGGCGAACGATTCCTCGACTGGCGCTGCATCGGGGCCGGCCTGGCGGCGGATGCGCACGATCACCGTATCATTGCCGACGTCGCCGGCAACGTTGCTGTCGCTGCTCAACATCTCAAACATTCGATCTCCATCACTGCCTCTCCGTTGCGCCTGTTGGCGATGGCACGGGAATATGCCTGGCTGCATCGCAGCGCGGCAATCATTGAATTCCTTCGACAGCCCCGGCCGCCGCCGCCGCCGTCCGGGCGCTTATAATTCCCTGTAGTTCGTGGCGTTTCTCTGATTCGTAATCCTGCTTGAGCGATCGCGAGACTGTTCGTCCGGCTGTGTCGGCCATCAGCAGGCGCACATCCGATGGCGGAAATCGCAGATCCCCGACGGTGTACGGCGTATTGGGGATCGTGTCCCCCGGACCCGCGTCAAATTGCGTCACCTGCCAGCCGCCATCCTGCCAATTGTATTGCTCGATGGTCACTGCCTCCTTTTGCGGCTTTCCGTTCACCCTGGACGGCCCTTTTACAACATAGAAGTATTGATTCGACGGCATGGTGACGTCGCCAGTTTCCTTCGACCAGCCCTCGCTTGGCCCGACAGGCAGAGCGAAGGTTGTCACAATCGAAGGATCCTTCGCCAACCGGGGATCGCGGCCATACATCGGATTTAGAAAGCGAACACGGACGCGATATCGATAGGTCTTGCCGGCCTCACACGAGTCATCGTGCGCCCAGAGCTTGATAACGCCGTTTGCAGTTATCCCCGGATCGACTGCGCCTTCAAAGACTTCGCCCGCTCCGGGCATGTCTTCGGGCCTCACGACGGGGCGTTGCTGCGCGAGCGCGCTCCGGCCGGCCGGCTCGACGTAATAAAGCTTGTCGCCAGGCTGGTCGGGAACGAGCCGGGGAGGCTCCTCGAACGCGCCGCCGCGCGGCGGTTGCCGCACGCCCCCGCCCCCGCCCGTGCCGGCCTTTTTCGCTTCTCGCTCGGCGGCGATGCGGGCATCCTCGGCGGCCTTTTCGGCAGCTTTTCGCGCCTCTTCAGCAATCGCCGCCTGGCGGGTGTCGTAGATGCGCTGGTTCCGTATCTCCGGTGTTTCCCACAGGTTTCCCTTGTCGGCGTTGGCTGGCTGCCAGAATGGGGGATGCAGGATCGCTTCCCGCATCTGATCGCCACCCTGCTGCAATGTAGCCTGATAGCTCTTTTGTACGGTCGGATCGGTGGGCATCGGCCATTGAGGCGATGTGGGGAACGTCTTTATGCTCTTCCATTCACCCCAGGATCCATCCGCCAGCTTTTCTTGGCGCTGCAGCTCGACGCCCAGCACGACAGGCCGGGGATTCTGCGCCAGAATCTCCTTGCGTATCCCGGTGGCCTGATAGGCTTGCATGATTTCGGCTTCCTGAATCCATGCAAATACAGACGCATACATGACATCTTTTTTGACCATGCCTAGCGCTGGCGGACCACCGGCAGCGGGCGGTGGAGCGCCAAAGGCCGGCGCAGCAGGCGCGGCCGCCCCCGGAGGGCCGTTCACCCAGGCAAGAATCCGTCCGGATGTCATTTCATAAATGACCGGCAGCGGAAGCTTTGGAAGATTCTCAACGAGCTTGGTGCCGGGGTTCGTTACATTTGACGGATTTGTTGTGCCGCCAGTCCCGTCATGTACGACCACGGTCGGCGAACTTCCCGCCTGCCAATGACTGTTGTAAAACGGTGGATCAACAGGCACCGACGCCCCTTTTGCCATGCTGTCCTTGAATGCCTTGTCGTACATCACGGGATTGTTTGGAAGCTTTTCAACTCCCTGCGCTTCGTTCAGCTTTTTCTGGAGCGGTTCCAAGCCTTCTTTTACGATCTGAGCATCCACCTCGCCCGGGCCGACCGGCTTTCCCGCCAGTGAAACCGTTACCGGGTCTTTCAGCCAGTAGGTGTAAACCACAAACAATACCCATAGGCCGGCCGCGCCCAGTGCGATCCACTGTGCATATTTTTCGAGAAATGCGGTGACCTTGTTCATCGTCCACCTCTTGCTTGATCGTATGCCTCGGCCGACATGCCGGCCGGGGCGATTGCTTCAAAACTTCTGACGACGCCTCTTCACAGACCCAGATTGAACTGCGGCGCATCAATGTGCAGCGCCGCCTTCACCGCCTTGGGCATGAGATCCTTTGTCCACTGTCTCAGGAAAACCGTTTCACAATAAAGCGCCAACTGTACGCAGGGCTTTGTGCCATAATAATAGCCTGCGGCCTGGACCTGCTCGCTGGAGAGCGAGACGGTGTCAAATCGCAGCACCGTGATAAACCGATTGCGCGTTAACTGAGTGATGAATTCGTCGATTTTG
>JBBQCK010000050.1:0-9650 GCA_038318605.1 Tepidisphaerales bacterium
TGCAGAAAGAGCATCCCTGATTACAGCCTTCGGAAATGCGCAGATAGGCGTAGTGCCGCGGCGTCAAACGCAGCCGCGCGCGATCGTCTTCAAAGACCGGCAGGCGGTTGGTTTTTGTTTCCTTGAGGACGTTGCCAGTTGCAGGTCGCAGGTTCCCTGTAAATTGTGTTGCGGCCAGTTCCTTTGAAAGATCATGATATTTGCCAAGGAAGTGACCATGCTCCTGGCGTGGGTTTGTTTCGCCGCGCACCGCCTGAACAATGTGCTCGCGGTCGAACACGCCGACCAAGCGATCAATGCCGGGTGCATCATTGAGCAATTTGGTTTTGTGCCGCTGCACCAAACAGCCGGCCACCACAACCCGCTTGCATTGCCCGGCCGTTTTCATCTCGATCGCGTCATTAATTTCGCGTAGCGATTCCTCCTTCGAGGCCTCCAAAAACCCGCAGGTATTGATGACAATCGCATCCGCGTCGCGCGCGTCAGCGACGATCGCCAAGCCATCTTCCGCCAGCAGGCCCAGCATGCGCTCGCTATCGACGAGGTTTTTCGGGCAGCCAAGGCTGACAAACGCCACCGTCTCAATCGGCTTCGCAAGCGCGCGCGCCATCCGGCCCGGCTTGGCCGCGGTTGATCGGGAGACGGTGCGGCTGGTGGTCGGCTTTGCCATTGACGTCACAAAACAAATTCGGATAAAGAGTTACGAATCTCTCTCTGGGATCTTCACCATTTCGCGCTCGGGCGAACGATGGCGTGGATTGTAGAATGTTGAAGCTGCCAACGAAAGCAGTCGCTCGTTTTCTTTCAATATGAGAGCGACTGGCGGACGCGCTCCATTTCTTTAATTCATGACCACGGCTGTGGGAAATTGATCGCTTTGCGATGTAAACTCCTGACTGCAAGTGGTTTACAGCAGAAATTTGCAGGATTTCCTATAATTTGGTAGGATACGCGACTTATGGCCAGCGGATCAAAGACTAAGCAGGTGACGAGTCGCCGGCGGACGGTGGTTGCGCGAAAGGGCGTAGCGGCCCCCGCGTCTGCGGTGCGCGCAGTCGGACGTGCCAGCGCGCTGAAGGCGTCCAAAAAGCTGATCAAACGCGCCAACGGCGCCGCACGAACTACGGGCGCATCACGTAATGGCGGCACATCACGCCAAACGGACTCGCCCGAGCAGCACCTCACGAAGGCCCCCGCCATGAACGGGTATGGCAAGGCGCTGCGATATCTTTCCGGCCTGACCGACCATGAGCGGCTGCGAATCGTGCGCTACAACACCGACAACTTCGATCTCGAACGCATGCGCGCCCTGCTCAAAAAGCTTGGCAACCCACAGGATCAGTTCAAGTCCGTCCACATTGCCGGCACCAAGGGCAAGGGATCGACCTGCACCATGATCGCCAACATGCTCCAGGCGAACGGCTACAAAGTCGGGCTGTACACCAGCCCCCACCTCGTAGACGTTCGAGAGCGCATCGTCGTCAACGGCGAGATGATCCAGCCGGCCGACTTGGCGCGCCTGACGCGAATGATCGAGCCCATCGTCGCGAAGATCAAGCCTACGCCCACCTTTTTCGACACGTTGACCGCGTTGGCAATGAAATACTTTGCCGAGCAGGGCGTGGACATTGCCGTCGTTGAGACGGGCCTGGGCGGCCGCCTGGATTCGACCAACGTCCTGAAGCCCGAAGTCACCGCCATCACCTCGATTTCAAAAGATCACATGCAGCAGCTTGGGTATACGCTGCCGCGCATTGCCGAGGAAAAAGCCGGCATCTTCAAGACCGGCGTGCCGGCCGTTACCGTGGTGCAAACGCCCGAAGTTGAAGCCGTGCTCAGGCGGGCGGCCGAAAAGGTTGGCGCCCCGTTTGACGTGGCAGGTAAGAGCATCGAGTTCAGCTATCGCTTCGAGGCGACACGCATGCAAGGCCCGCATAACCGGGTCTGTCTGACCACGCCCAACTCGAAATTCGAGCACCTGGCTGTTCCGCTGATGGGCGAACATCAGGCGATTAACTGCGGCCTGGCGCTGTCGGTCATCGATCGCCTCAAGACGCGCGGCTTTACGCTGAGCGACTCCAAGGCGATGGAGGGCCTGGCGCGGACCACGCTTGTCGGCCGGATGGAAATGCTTCACCAGACGCCCAAGGTGCTGGTGGACGGCGCGCACAATGCAGCGAGCCTCGACGCTTTGATGAAGGCGATCGGCCAGCACATTCCGTACGACTCGATGGTGGTGATTTTCGGCTGCTGCGGCGACAAGGACATCGCAGGCATGCTCGAACGCATCACCAGCGGCGCCGACAAGGTGATCTTCACCAAAGTTGACAGCATCCGCACCGCCGACCCCGAGGAACTGGCGGCCCGATATGTCGAGCTTTATGGCAAGATGGCTCAGGTCGCCCCGACATTAAAGGATGCCATGGAAATCGCCACCCGCGCGGTGACCAAAGAAGACCTGATCTGCATCACCGGCAGCTTTTATCTGGTCGGCGAAGCGAAGCGCGTACTGGCGAAAATCCCGCCGAGCGCGTCGGGCAGCGTCGGCTGAAATACAGCGACCGATCAACAGCAATGGGACCGGCTTAAATGCCGGCTCCTAAAGACCCCCGGTCTCGTCGTCCGGGGGTTTTTTATTGCGCGGACTGCCGACACGGAGCCCGCACTTTGCCACACTCAGTTGACGTCAATCCTGTTCGCGCCGCTGATGGCGCCATCGTTGTGATAGGACAAAATGAGGTAGCCAACAGCTCTAGCTCTCGCGGCTCAGGCCGCCTCAAATATCGGTTTTTTGTAGCTTTATTCAATCGAACACCTACGTCGATGGTTCCCGATGGACGAGTCGTGCCGTATCTCGAATTACGCGCCGGCACGGGAAATTCGGAAAAAGGTGAGTGGGGAAATAAGGGCAAGCTGGGCAGACATTGCCTCCGATTACCGAAATGCGTTTTGGATCGCGGATGGCGGGTTAAGCATTTCGGCGGCGGCGGCGCAGCGCGATTGCCCCGACGCCGAACAGCAGCGCCGCGGCAGAGGGTTCTGGTACGGCGGCAGGCGAGGATGTTGTGACGATCAGATTGTCCAGCCACAGGCCGCGGGTTCCGGTGCCGCGAAGTTCCATTGTCAAAGTATGAGCGCCGGCCGACAGTCCCAGGGTTTGAAGGTCGAACTCGCCGCGAAACTGCTGGAACCAGTCGCGCCCGAGTCCGCTGCCGGGCGAATCGAGCGTGCCGAGGGTGATCCCGTCAAGGAGCAGCACGAGTTGTCCGTCGCTGGAAAATCGCCAGTCGAAGGAAAGATCGAAGGCTGCGTCAAGATCGACCGCGCTGCTGATACTGCTGATGCTGCTTGCCGACGCGTCGAGGCGAATGACATAATTAGCGCCCTGTCCCGGTGTGGGATCCACGACGATCGATGAGGAACCGGCCGAGGTCAGATTCTGCGCGGCAAGGGTCTGATTCTGGTCGAAGCCGGCGATGATTTCGTAGCGCACCGGGTTGCCCGCATGGGTCAGCGTGCCATAGCCGATGCGATGAAAGTCCTCTGCGCGGTAAGGCCGCCCGCCATCGGCGGGATATACATCGCCGTATGGCCGGTTGGGAATCTGCCGGACCACGGCCGCCAGCATGTTGTCGAGCTGAGGCGTGTCCAGGCCGAGCCGGTTGTGATAGTGGTTGTAGGCCATCTCGAAAAACGACCAGATCGTCGAGCCGTCAAACTGCACTTCTTCATTCGGCGGCGATGCGAAAGGCCAGTTTGTGTAATCTCCCAGATAGAAGGGAATCTGGTATTCAATCGCCCGCAGCAATTGATTGTTGTTGTAGGAATACAGATCGATCCCCTGCTTGAGCGCCATCTCGGCGGTGGCGATCAGCGGGGCGATTCCCATCTGCGAATGCCATAGATCGCGCTGCATTTCGCCGCGGAGATCCGGGCCGATATAGCTTGCAACCTGCTGGCGAAACTCCTGCTGCGCCTGCTCGAACCGCGTCGAATCGTCGGTGAAGATGGAGTCGGCGGTTTTGTAACAGATGCGCCAGGACGCCCAATTGTTGGAAAGGTTGTTGGCCGGGTGTTCGGCCGCCGGCCGCACGACGTTCTGAAGCAAGTTTTTAAACGCGGTTGTGTCGGACGCTGTCCAGCCGGATGAGGGGTCCGATCGAAGTATCTCCGCAGTCCAGATCATCGCCGGCCAGGAATAGCTCGTATAGAGCATGTAATCCTGCCGTGAATCGGAAGCGCTCATCGGGTTGTTGCTGCTGTTGAGAACGGTCGTAAGCGTGCTGCTCCAGGCGTTGATGATGGTGCGGGCCTGTCCGGCGCGCGCGGCATCGCCTTCGACCTGCCACATCAGCGCGTTTGCGTAGGCGGCGCGGGCGTCGTCGATCAGGTTGCGCGCGACTCCCGGCGTGGACCAGTGATTGGCGGCGGTATAGGTGCTTTGTGCCTGCGGCGCATGATTGGCCAGCGGATTGTTGGAAAAATCCTTTCCGGTACTGACCGTGTTGTAGCCCTGAGCCCAGAGCCCAACGCCGTTGGCCGCCTGCTGCGAGAAATAGCTCAACTCGGCAGCGCTGTTGAGAAGGCCCGGATGGACAAATACGCGGGGCAGCTTCGAACCCGCTCCGGCGGTGCCGGTGGCGACGAAGTCATCGAATGCGCCCACGGATCGGCCGTTATTTTCATTGCGGACGCGGAAACCCGCGAACAACGAGCTATCCGTCGCGAACGATGAATTGGAAACCATCGTCGTGCCCAGATCGAAGATGCCGGCATTCACCAGCGATGTGCCGGTCGTACCCATGTCGTCGATGGAGGCTGCAAGGTTGATGTTGGTCCCATTTACATTCGTTGCTGTAAACGTGAGCCGGTAAAAATTCGCCGGATTCAATGAGAATGATGTGCTCGGCGACCCAACGTCCGCATTAGCGTTTCGAAACTGTAATGTGGAATTGTTGCCGCCTGTGGATCTGAACCGCACCGCCGCGACGTTTGCACCGCTGATGAATGAATCGACGGCCGGCACAAGGCCCAGGTCAAACATTCGGTCGGTGCTGCCGGTGATCGCGGTGTCTTTTGCCAGAAGTATGCTCGTTGTGATGCTGGCGCCGAAACCGGAGAAATCGAAGTTGGAGTCGGTGCCTTTGTATGTAAACGAAACGTCGTTGCCGCCGGAGTTGATCAGCGTCAGGCCACGGGTGCCCCCCGCGCCGACGCCGTTGGCTTCAGCGATCCAAGGCGTGGCGGCCGATGAAAAATTGAAATTGCTCGAACTGGCCGACGTGCCAAGATCGCCGGCGGCATTGAAGTTGACCTCCGCCGCCCCCGCAGCGAACGCCGTCAGGAAAACAATTGCCGCTGAGAAGAACCTATGGACTCGTGTCACGATTATTCCCGGTGCGGAATCCAGAGTGACGGACGATGGGGTAGCCAAGGGACTCCGGCTTGGCAAAATGCACATCCAAGCCGGAGTCCTGTGCGGCGATCCGGGCTTTGACACCCGTCGGCACCTCAAACACCTGGCGTATCGGCGGCAAATGCGACCAATCGTGTCAGGCAGCTGCGTGCCGTGTCAAACCCAGTTCAGCGGCGGCGCCTTCCAACAAAAGCGCCCATTCCGACGGCCAGCAACGAAAGGCTGGCCGGTTCCGGGGCGGTGACCGGGGGGCCGAACGAAAAGTTGTCAAAGGCTTCCAAAGCATTACTACCGCGCGGAAAGCGGAAGCCGCTGTAGATGCTGCTGTCTCCCGTGAGAGGAATACTGGTGATGGTGAAAGCCGACGCGTTGCTGTAGACGGAAACAGGGGACGATGTGCCCGTCGGCCCATAGTCATCGATAGTCACTCCCATTGTGATCGAGCCAAGCACCGCATCACTGTCGGTGAACGTGATCTCCATCTTGTACCAGTCATCACTGGACAAAACGATACCGGTAATGTCCGTGCCGGTGTTCGCATTGTTAAATCGGCCGACCAACCGATACGACCCAAGTGTGGACGTGCTGTTGAGCCGAATTCCCGCATAGTAGTTGGGGTTTGGCGGACCCGTTACCCCAGCCGACAGATTTGTGTCCGATCCATTTGCAATGTACATGTCCAGCGCGCGGGCATCTCCGGCGTTGTTGTTAAAAGGGGTTGCTTGGAGGTTGAGAAAGCCCGAAACCACCAAAACCGCTCCGGTGGATGAAAAATCCTCGGAAGTTCCACCAATCTGAACGGCCTGATTGTTGGTGGTAGCATTCGTGCCCACCAGCCCACCCGTGCCGTTGACGCCAGCAGTGCTGGACCAGTTCGGCAAAGTTTGCGCGTTGCCGGCGAAATTGCCGGTCAGATCGGCCGAACTCGTGTTAAAATCCGTGACCAGTGCCGCGTTGGCCGCGCCGGTAAATCCTGCGATGCCTACAATGGCAAGCGCCAGACCTGTTCCTTTTGCTCTTGCGAGCATAGCCACTCCTCTCAAAAAAAAGATATGAAACTTCGGGTAGAGCCCTCGCCTACTGAGACATAAACTACATCAAGGTCCGATTTTGCCAATGCGTTATTGCGCATAATTGGTTGGAAATAGCGCATAACGTGCTGGACTGGGCGGATTCAGCGAAATTGGGAGAACCTTGATGGCTGAACGACGCGATGTTGCAATCCTGCTGAATCGAACGATCGCCTATTTCCGTGAAATCCTGGCCGGCATCGGCCAGTACGCGAACACACTTGGCCATTGGAGATGTTTTGGCCAGCCGCGGCGCATCGTCCTGCCCATCGCAGACATGGCGCTTTGGAAGGGAGACGGCTTGATCGTACCGCTGCCCGTGGCAGAAATAGATGCCAAGGAAGCCTTGAAGCGATACCCCATCGTCAATGTCTCTGCGCGGCTGGCATTTCCGCTCGTCCCCTCGGCACTTCCTGACAATGTCGCAGTCGGGCGAATGCAGGCCGAACACATGCTCGAACGGGGTCTACGTTCAATTGTGTTTGCCGGCTCAGAGCACATGGTCTACAGCCTTGAACGACAGGCCGGATGCCAGGCGGTCGCCGAAGCGGCCGGAGCAAAATTCAAATATATTAGCGCTGCCGCTTTCAATGACTCCAACCCGCGCCAACGCGAGGATATACTCCGGCTGATCGATGAGATGGCGTTACCGCTGGCGGTTTGTGCTGCGAATGATGAGTTTGGACATTGGGTTGTCGCGGCCGCCCAGGCCGCTGGATTCCGCGTTCCCGATGATATCGCGGTGGTCGGCGTCGATAACGATGAAATGGTCTGCTCGTTCTGCGATCCACCCCTATCAAGTGTGGACGTCAACGCCCGACGCGTGGGCTATGAGGCGGCACTTCTACTGGATCGCCTGATGGCCGGCGAAGAGGTCAGCGACATTCATATAGCTGTGGCACCGAAGGAAGTGGTGCAACGCCGCAGCACAGACATTCTGGCCGTGTCCGACACATCGGTATCCGAAGCGATGGCGTTTATCCGCGACCATGCGGCCACGGAGATGACGATCGAGCAGGTTGTAACGTCCGTTGGGGTTTCACGCCGCTCGCTCGAAATGCGATTTCGTCTGGCGCTTGGCCGGTCGATCCTCGATCAAATTCATACCGCCCGGGTTCAGCGGGCTCAGGAACTGATGCGAATGACGGACCTTTCGCTGCGGCAGGTCGCCGCCAAGTGCGGCTTCAGCGACTACCGGCAGATGGGAAGCGTTTTTCAGCGTATCGTCGGGGAAAAGCCGAGCGTCTGGCGGAATCGAATGCGCATGTAGTGTGTGTAGACCTGGGTGATACTGCCGGTGGGCGAAGGGTTCGCGGCTTCGTCAAGCGATCGTCCCCGCGCGTCTATTCGGGCGTGAAAAGGCTTTGGACGGGCTCCACCGGCGGCCGCCAGGGCAAACCCAGGTGTTCGTACGCCAGCTTCGTCGCGCGGCGGCCCTGTCGGGTGCGGGTAACAAAGGCGGTTTGCAGCAGGTAGGGCTCGATGACATCCTCGAGTGTGTCGCGTTCCTCGCCCATGGTGGCCGCAACCGCTTCTACGCCGACCGGCCCGCCGTCGTAGACTTCGATCATGGTGCGAAGAAACTGGCGATCCTGGTCGTCCAGCCCCACTGCGTCGATCGCATGTAGATCAAGCGCTTTTTTTACGATGTCGACAGTGAGCCTGCCGTCGGCTTTCACGGCCGCGAAATCGCGTGCTCGGCGTAGCAGACGGTTGGCGACACGCGGTGTGCCGCGCGACCTGCGCGCCAGTTCCCACAGCGCCGCATCTTCGCAGGGCTGCTTTAATTGCTTTGCGTTGGCGCGAAGAATTTCGTGCAACGATTCCGGCGAATAAAACTCGATGTGCTCGGCGATGCCGAATCTTCCTCGCATCGGCGCCGTCAGCAGGCCGATGCGCGTGGTCGCGCCGATCAATGTGAACGGCGGAATTGGAATCGTCACCGTGCGCGCGTGCGGGCCCTGATCGAGGGTAATGTCAACCTTGAAATCCTCCATGGCGGGGTAGAGGTATTCCTCGACGATGGCGCTGAGGCGGTGAATCTCATCGATAAACAGCACGTCCCCGAAACTCAACTTGGTGAGAATGCCGACCAGATCGGCGCCCTTGGTCAGCGCCGGGCCATTGGTCAGATGCACCTGCGCGCCAACCTCGTTGGCAATGACATGCGCCAGCGTCGTTTTCCCAAGCCCCGGCGGGCCATGCAGCAGAACATGATCAATCGGCTCCTTGCGGCCCTTTGCCGCGAGGACGGCGATTTCAAGTTTGTGGATGAGCGATTCCTGCCCGATGTATTGCGCAAACGTCTGTGGCCGTAGCGCGTAGTTGATGCGCTCCTCATCCGGACCTTGCGAAGTTGGGCCGACTATGCGGTCACGAGCCATTGAATAATCCAATGCGGCGCGGACTGATGCCGCCGGACGCGCATGCCCAAACTGTAGCCGCAGGCCCGCCATATGCCACCAAGGCAATTTAGCCGGCGGGTCGAACGCAGATTGCGAGGGACTGCCGGCCTGCCCTTCAACGCGTAAAGTGCCAAATTTTGATTGACCCGAAGCCCACGCCAGGACAATTCAGGTCAATGTACTGGAGGAGACTCAAGCAAGGGATCGGTATCATTGATGCAGAAGTCAGCCGATGTACGGCTCGGCCACAATTTCACCGGCGCGCGTCACGGACATGTGTGCCGATCGCGTAAAGCGATGTCGATGCCGTCAAAAACAGTGTGCGCCCTTCCGCTCCACCGAATGTGAGGTTCGCGCACGTTTCCCGGCGCGGCGGCGGCCCCGGCTTGTCGGGGTTGGACGGCAATATCGGCGTAAGAATTTTACCGATGCGCTTGCCTTGCGGATCGAAAATCTGCACGCCATCCCCTGCGCTCGACCACACCCGCCCGTCGGCATCGCACCGAATGCCATCGGGCACGCCAACATCGATCGTGCAGAACAACCGGCCATTTTTTGCGTGTCCGTCGATCATGTCATACACCCGAATGTCGTGGGCCGCGCCGGAATCGGCGACGTATAAACGCTTTTCATCGGGTGAGAAACACAGGCCGTTCGGACGATCGATATCGTCGATCAGACTCGTCAAAGCGCCCTTGGCCGGATCGAGTTGAAAGACGTGCTGGCGATCCAGTTCCTTGCCGACAGTCTGCTTCGGCA